>JBFYLF010000001.1:0-34476 GCA_041305505.1 Methanothrix sp.
TGTAAAGGCTATGCTGATTCCAAAGGAGTCTAGATAATGGCCGACCAGCCCCATCCTGCCAAAGGCCACAAGGAGGGCGATCCCGGCTACGGCCGGCGGCATGATGACCGGCAGATCGATCAGGGAATCGGCGATCTCCTTTCCGAAATAGTTGAACCGAGCACTGACGTAGGCTATGGGCGTTCCCATTATCACAACGGCAATTGTGGTTATGCTCGATGTCATGAGACTGAGCCTCAGAGCATCCATGACCAAAGGACCATGCAAAGCCGCAAGTATGCTCTCGATCGGGCTTCTCAAAAAGAGAGCTACCACAGGCAGAGCAATGAAAGCCATTGCAGTAGCCAGCAAGAGGCCGAGGCCTGCACGAAGCGCAAATCCTCTGATCCGGGAAGGTATAAAGACGGATTTGTGCAGGCTCTTCTGCTCCGAGCGGACGATCTCTGATAGATCTCCTCTCTCAAAGCTGTTCACATCGGACTGATTGGAGTTCATCGACCTCTCTGCCTCATTTCTCGCCCCAGCATTCTCCCAAGTCCCGAGCCAAATCCTAAACCACGAAAGACCGGGGTATCAGGGCTCTCACCTTTTCCGTCCAAAAAGATAGAGCTTCCGGTCGCGCCAGTCCCGCTGCTGCCAGACTCACCCGTCTGCTCCACATAGTTTTTCTTTGGCGCATCTATCACATATCAGTCCCGACTTCCTCCCCTCAGGCTGAAGAAAAGCCGTGCCTCTCCAGAACCTCCCTGCCCTCATCTGATAAAACCAGATCGAGGAACTCCCGGGCCTGCTCGGGATACATCGATCCCTGCGCTATCGCTATGGGGTACTCGCCGATGACATTGTACTCATCCTGTATAACGATCTTTTCCACCTTTCCGGCCAGATCTTCAGTTATGTCGGAGACATAGGCAAATCCAACATCCGCCTCACCGAGAGCCACCTTGGTCACAACATAGTTGACATTTGTCTCCTCCGAGATGACATTCGCCAGCACCTTCTCATTGTAGTCCGGGCCATAGGATGAATCATTGGCGAGATTGCCTATGATCTGCATGGCATAGTCTCCTACCGGCACATCCTTGGTTCCCATGACGATCTTGACTCCAGGACGGGCCAGATCGCTCAGGTTATTGATCTGGGCAGGATTGTCCTTGGGGATTATGAGAGCTATCTTGTTCCTGGCAAAGATGATCATGCTGCTGTTGTTTATCAGTTCAGCGTCCAATAAAGCATTCATCTGCTTCTTGTTAGCCGAGGCAAAGACATCTGCATATGCCCCATTCTCTATCTGGGTCCGAAGTGCTTGAGAGCCGTCGAAGTTGAAGGCTACCTGCATGCCGGTCTCATCCTCAAATATCTCACCGATCTCGCCAAAAGCGCCTGTCAGAGATGCAGCCGCGTAGACCGTCAGCTCCTCTGGATCTTCAGACGATGCGGGAAAGGCGACTGCTATCAGGACAGCCGCCATCACCATAAATACATGTCTCTTGATCATGCTTTTATTCCACCTGAAGTCTCATTATTGCTTTGCTTATCATACATCTGATTTTTATTAATTTTATGCCTATGTAAGCGTTATTGTTTTCTTTTATCAATTATGCAATCGTTTTTGCAAAATTGATAAATCTTGCGCCTGAATGCCCATTCCCGAGCAACAGCCTTCAAGGCCAAACCGAGGGAGAGCGGAAAAGTAAATCAAGCAGGTCAACTGCCAGTAACAGCAAAAATCTCCTGGATCTGTAGCTTCCGGGTCCAGGGCATGAATCATAGCCTATCCGGGCGCTGACTATGCCGAAATAGGCCTATAATTCATACCTCTTCCCCTCCTCCACCGCCAGGACGTTCTCGAATCTCTCATTAAACCAGTCCTCTGCCTCGGTATGCAGTCCTCTGCCTCGGTATGAACCGGCACGATACAGTCGGGGTCTATTCTCTCGATTGCCCAGGCTATGTCCTCGCCTGATGCATGCCCGGAGGCATGATAACGCCTCTCGAATGTGAGAGCCCCCCTCCCGTCAAAAGAAAAGCCGCAGGAGTTGATGCCGAAGCGGCGCAGCCACTGCCAGAGCCGCAAAAAGTCGATCTCCATCTCCTCGCTAAAAGCCTCGCAAGCCGAATAGATGTACGTTCCGCCCTCCGGCTTTATGTCCAGAAGATGCAACATGTCGAAGAATGAGAAGCATAGGATGTAATCCTCGGGCCGCTCCCGGATGGAGGTGTGATCCACATATCGATTCCCGTAACGGGGCATAACAACCTCCTGCTCCCACTTCCTCCTCGATCTGTCTTTGATCTCGTCGTAAATCCCGAGCCCCTCAGGAGAGCATGATCCGCCGATGCTCCCCAGGCTATGAAGCATATAGATATCCTTGGCCATTGTCACAAGCTCTCTCCCGCTCTTCCTTGCGATCTCCTGGAAGGACTCCAGCCGCTCGAAGTTCCTTGCAGAAAAGTCCGCTATGACAAGGCCTGAAGAGTTCTCAACGCTCTCCCGGCATGCCTCGAAGACCGACCTCTCGGATGTCTTCTCCTCGACATCCGGCCCGGCCCTCGTCCCTTCGGTTATCAGCACCGAGGCATCCCTGGCCTGGCGGACGAACTCGCGGGTTGATTGTTCATTCTTGCCATGCAGCCGGAAGTCGCCTGTGTAGGCAACGACGCTTTCGCCCCGCAGGATGTAAGCAGTGGCCCCGAAGATTGAGTGGTCAACAGGATGAGCAGAGATCTCGAATGGAAGAGCGGCGCTATCAAAGCAGCAGCACCTTCCAGGGTCAATCTTTTTAGCTCTCTTGCCGTCCTGTCCGGGCTTTTTGGATAAGAAGGATGCAAGAGCCTCAGAAGGCTCCTTTGTGCAGCAGAAGTCTCTGCCCTGATAGTTCATGCCGGCTATTGATGAGAGATAGAGGCCCTCTTCGTCGGAAGGCTGGCGGGGAGAAAAGTAGGCAGTGTCAGTCTCCAGAGATGAGACGCCCGTATCCTGCATACCCTTCATGATGACTATGCTCTCGGGAGAGGCCACGAGGGGAATCTCCCTCCGGAGCATACCGATGTTTCCGCAGTGGTCGAGGTGTGCGTGGCTGAGGAGGACGGCTGATACATTGAGGGATGGCAGGCCGGCGACTGAGAGGTCCGAAGGTATGAGGTCTGGCCTGTAGATGTTGAGCTTTGGAAGGAGGTCAAGATACATCAGATCATGAATGCCGCGAGTGTCTCTGTTCTTTAGAAACTCCTCGTAGAAGACTCCATACTTTCCGAAGTTCTTCCCAAAATCCAGGAAGACGCCCCTTCCATCCTCCTCAAGATAGATCTTGTTGCCGCCGATGCCGTGAGCGCCGTCGTAGACTGTGAGCGATACCATTGGCACCTCCCTCCTGCCGCCATTGAAATAGCCCGATACAGGCCGATATGTGATATAAGCCTCTCGATTAAATAATCTTATTTAGGAAAGAGGCCAATAGTCTGCTTCAGGTGTTTTGGCATGAAGCTGGCTCGAATTGCGTTGTTGCTGGGATTGCTACTGATCCTTTCAGGTTGCATAGAGAAAGAGGAAGCTCCGGAGATTGTGGAGAAGGCGGCCACTGAGGAGTGGAAGGCCGATGGGGTTGTTGGCGAGGACGAGTACTCCAGAAGCATGCACCTCCAGAGTCCTGCCAGGCAGGGCTACTCTGGAGGAGATCTGGAGGTCTCCTGGAAGAGCGATGAAGAGTATATCTACATGGCTTTAAACGGCAGCACTGAAGGCTGGCTTTCAATAGGCTTTGAGCCGCTTGAGTGGATGAAGAACGCTGATATGATCCTTGGATCTGTGAGCGGCAGCCAGGCGACTGTTCTCGACGAGTACTGCACGGGCAACTACGGCCCGCATATCGAGGATACTGCCCTCGGCGGCAGAGACGATATCGAAGAGTCTGCAGGTAGAATTGGCTCCGGTCGCACTGTTATTGAGCTTAAGAGAAAGCTTGATACCGGTGACAGATTTGACAAGCCCCTCATGCCAGGCCAGACGGTCTCGATAATCTGGGCGCTCTCCGACGGTCCTGACGCCAGCCTCAAGCACAATGTGGCCTATGGCGAGGGAATACTGGCTCTGACAAGCGGCCAGGCAAAGAGAGCCGCTGCCGAAGCTTCAGCCCTCAGCGCTCGTGAGAGCGACGGCCTTTCATTCATCTGGGAGGAGGAGAAGGCCGCACGCGACCTTTACACATCTCTTTACGAGGCAAATAATCTCTCCATATTCCAGAATCTGATGAGATCTGAGCAGAGCCATATGGACATGGCAAAGGGCGTAATGGACAGATACAGCCTGTCAGTTCCGGAAGATGACGCGCCCGGTGTGTTTGAGAATCAGACGCTTCAGAAGGTTCATGATGATCTGCTGAGAAAGGGGCTGGGGTCAGACGAGGATGCGCTCTTGGTTGCAGCGGAATTTGAGGAGATCAGCATAATTGATCTCGAAGCAGAGCTGGCAGCGGCTGAGAATGAGGACATCCGGGTCGTCTACCAGGGTCTTCTGGCTGGCTCTCAAAAGCATCTGCGCTCATATGTCGCAGACTTGAAGAGTCTCGGGATTATGTATTCGCCCAGGCATATTGAAGAGGCCAGGTACAGAGATATTGTTGAGTAGCTATCTGGTGGAAGGGCAGCGGGGACTTCGGAGTGCACCCTGCAAAAATTCCTGCAGGGTGTTATTACATGCATTTAAAAGAACTGAGGTTATGATATGGACCGGGATATAGCTCATTTAGGATGAGAGAAAGGTGAACAGAATGGCACAGATTGGTTACTCAAAGAAGGTCATGGAGCACTTCATGAATCCGAGGAACGTCGGGGTGATTGAAAACCCGGACGGATACGGCAAGGTTGGAAACCCCGTCTGCGGAGATCTCATGGAGATATTCATCAATGTCAAAGAGGATAAGGTCGAGGACATCAAGTTTCGCACATTCGGCTGCGGCTCGGCAATAGCAGTCTCAAGCATGGTGACTGAGATGGCCAAGGGAAAGCCGCTGGATGAGGCGGTGAAGATCACAAAGAAAGATGTGGCGGATGAGCTTGGAGGGCTGCCGCCCCAGAAGATGCACTGCTCCAACCTCGGTGCGGATGCTCTTCATGCTGCCATCAATGATTACTGGGTCAAAATAGGCAAGATCAAGCCGGAGGATGTCAAGCCCGAGGAGCATGAGGGAGAGGAAGGGGAGAGCTAGAGGGACTTGATCGGCAAGATGCGACCCACACCCACCAGGATGTGGGATACAGTTTAATTAGAATAAAGATCCATGATCAATGGAAGATATATGCAAACCTTTACTGCCATCATCCACAGAGAAGAGGACATCTTTGTTGCCGAATGTCCAGAGGTAGGAACTGTGAGCCAGGGGGCGACTATCGAAGAAGCGACAGAAAACCTCAGAGAGGATACGCAGCTTTATCTCGAAGAGTTCCCTCTTGAACTCTCTGAAACCTACAAAGGTATTGAGACGATCCATTTCCGTCTCTTCCAGGCACATTTCGATGATTTCTCTTATATTCTCCATGGCCTCATCGATGCTCTCGCCCCAGGAATGACAGCCCTTGAAGAGCGGGCAGCTAACTATGTAGAGGCCGTCTTCATCGATTTCGATGAGAATTGGCAGATGCAGCTTTTCCATGATTGAAAACCTACCGATTAATTGTTGCGGGCTTCGCATTTATAGGCCATGCCCATGCAGAAGATTGTGGCCGTGGACATGCCCGAAGCCGGGCCCTGGCCGGGGGCCAGACCACCCTTGGCGAGCTGAAGACCACCCTGCAGGACGACTTTGGTAACGCATGAGCTGATTCCTTTAGCATCATCCTCAATCGAAAGTTTATTTAGCTGCATCTTGCAATCAGGGCAATAGAGGCTTATGCTGCATATTTTTATCGATGAAGCTGGAGTTCCAGGCATAACTCAGAACTTTATTATTGGCTTTTCATTCTTTCCAAATAAAAATTATAAATTGTGTGTAGATAATATTAAGTCTAAAATAAAGAAGCTGAAGGGAAAAGAACCCAAGGAGCTGCATTTCCATGATATGAGTCCAGAGATCAAGATAGAGTTCTTAACCGGCTTGGCCGAATTGAATGGAAGGTTTGGCTACATTCATGTTCGGAAGGGAAAGATAGAAAGCGAATTCCAGAGCCACCCCAATAACAATTTAATATATAATTTAATGTTATTTTATTTAATAGAAAATCTGGTCAAGAGTGGTTATTGCACGGAGCATATCACTGTCTATGTGGATCAGAGATCAACGAATAGGGCAATAAAGCGCGATCTGGCCAGATATCTTCCTTCGAAGGTCAATCCATTGCTCAATGAGAGAAGGCTTTATGTGAAATGGGAAAGGTCGCATAACAGCAGAGGCATACAATGTGCGGACTGTATTTGTGGAAGCGTTTACAGGAGATTTGAGAAGAACGATAGCAGGTATTACGACATAATCAAGCCCAATTTGATCATCGCCAGGGACTATCTCTTCGGAAAAGAATAAAGATCACTCCCACCGGTCATCTATGCGCAAAGCGCACATCCCAATGGGTAACTGATTAGATAACTGGCACTTCAGACATATATGCTTTTCCTACTAAGACATTTTCACGTGCAAAAGCCTTTTCCGTTCTGCCGCCCCAAAAAGCCGCCATCAGGAGGATAATAATTGATGCCCCGTCTCAAGTTCCAAAAGCTCTCTGTGCAGTTCTTTTCATCTTCCATAATCGCCCATCCCTGCCCGGAGGCCCCCTCCCGTGCCTGATGCCGTCCGCTGGGGCCCGGACAATCCACATCCGCTCTTTGGAAGGAAGACCGAGCAGGTCTGGGACGGCAAATACGATGAATATGGCAACCGTCGCCCCGTGGACATCGCCATCTCCGCCATGCCCATGCTGAAGAATTGAGACAGTGGACGTGCCCAGGAGCGAGCCAGCAACAAGCGGATGAATTTTTATCTGCACATTCCTATTTTGACTTTATCTAACAAGCTTTTCGTATGAGCGGTGGCTTGAACGCCCAAATCAGCAATTTTACCGACCCGGAAGATTTATCGCAAATCAGCTCTTATTGCCTAGACCGAGGAAGAGATGAACAACAACTTCAGCGAGCGAGCTAACTTCTTTTGGTCGATTGCGGATCTGATCCGGAATGATTTCAAGCTCTGCAAGTATCCGGATGTCATCTCGAATATCGAAATAGGTTACATATTTGAAGAAATTATTTGCAGATTCAATGAAGCCCCGAATGAGAATCCCAGAGAGCACTTCACTCATCGAGAGGTCATTTGCCCGAGGGTCAATCTCCTGCTCTCTTATGACACCAAGGCCCTGAGCAAAAATTATATCGTGCGCACAATCTATGATCCCTTTTGCGATTCGGGTGGAATGCTGACCATCTCCACCGGAAGAGATCGAGAAAGAGATAATGACCCACGAGAGCGAAATATCGGAGATGTCGGATGAGTAGCGAGATGAATTGTTCCGATTTGCTTGCACAACTGAATGAACTGGATGAGCATCATAAAATAGAGGCAAAAGCTTGCACTTCCAGCGAACTGGGCGAATCCATATTAGAAACCGTTTGCGCTTTCTCCAATGAACCTGATCTTGAAGGCGGCTATTTATTATTGGGTGTGACCCGAACTAGAAGTGTTACTAGAAAGTTCTATGAAGTTATAGGGGTCTCCGACCCCGATAAGCTTCAAGCAGACTTGGTTACACAGTGTGCATCCGTATTCAACCGACCGGTTCGACCCAACTGTTGGGTTGAGACGATAAATGGCAAGGTAGTCATTGGAGTTTTCATTCCTGAGACACAACCAGGAGATAAGCCCATATTTCTCAAGAAGTACGGGCTTCCTAAAGGAGCCTTTCGCCGAATAGGCTCTACGGATCAGAGATGCACTGAGGATGATCTGCTCATCTTCTTTAACGAAAGAGACTATCGTTTTTTTGATGCCACACTCTTGACCGAGAGCGATCTTGATGATATTGACTCAGAATCGATGTCTGATTACCGCCGAGCGCGTCGTGAGGCTAATCCGGATGCTGAAGAGCTGAAATGGGATGATTCAGATCTGCTGAAGTCACTGGCCTGTGCATCTATCCATGATGGGAAGCTTAAACTCACCATAGCAGGGTTGGTTCTATTTGGAAAATCAAGTTCTTTGCGTAGATTACTGCCCATGACTCGATTGGATTATATTCGCGTTCCAGGCAGGGAATGGCTGGCTGATCCGGAACACCCTTTTGAGACTATTGAAATGCGCTTGCCACTGATGCGACTTATAAGCAGAGCAAGGGCTGCCATGCTTGATGATCTGCCTGTTGCATTCTCCTTGCCGAAAGGCCAGTTTCAGAGACAGGAAATGCCGCTCATTCCTGAAAGAGTACTAAGAGAGGCATTAGTCAATGCACTGATGCATAGGAACTACAGGATTTCGGGACCTGTGCAGGTCATTCGATATTCTAACCGCATTGAGATACGTAATCCCGGTCATTCCTTAAAACCTTTGGATAAGTTAGGCGAGCCAGGCTCTATAACAAGAAATCCCCGCATTGCTGCAGTATTGCACGATGCCAAGTATGCCGAGACAAAAGGCAGCGGGATAAAAGTGATTAAGGAGTTGATGAGGTCTGCAAACCTCACACCGCCTGCTTTTGATTCAGATCGAGAGAAGGATGAATTTGCGGTCACCATATTATTTCACCATTTACTGGAAGAATCTGATGTAATGTGGCTGGCTCAATTTAAAGATGCAAACCTCACAAGCGATGAGGCAAAACTATTGATATTCATGAGGGAGAAGGGAAGCATCAATAACGCGGAAGGAAGAGATCTTACTGATTTAGATACCCTTACTGTTAGCTCAAGGTTACGCAGATTACGTGATCTGGGTTTCATCCAGCAGCACAATCGAGGTTCTGCTACATTCTACACTCCTGCAGAACGCTTGATGAATGCAGGATTTGGACGTAGAGCCTTAATTAAAGAACTGATTCAGACTCAATTACCCACGATCGAAGACTCGAAACCTACCATCAAACCTACCATCGAACAACAAATACCTACCATCAAACCTACCATCGAACTAGAACGGGAGTATAAAGAAATCCCGACGTCTCTATGGAAAAATATCCATGAGCTTGGAATGCATAGCCAACCTGAGCGTGTCCAGAGGATTATATTTGATCTGTGTAGCATAAGGCCGTTTTCCTCAGAAGAGCTTGGAATAATATTGAATCGAAATAAAGGTTGGATCCGCAACAGCTACTTGAGACCTATGCTAAGAGAGGGAAGAATCGAATATACCAATCCGGATCATCCTCGCCAGCAGGGGCAAGCATATCGGGCCGTCAGGAAGAAGCAGCAATGAGCAACCTGGGGGTAGACGGAAGCGCTGGCCGAAGTGCAAGGATTCAGGCGTGTAGGGGCTGGAAGGAGGCCGAAGCGTTGGACACTCGCGGAAGATGACGACAGAGAATCCTCGATGATTACGCAACCCCGCCCCCGATCGCGCCCGCCTGGGAGCTGAGCTGCAGGGTCTCTTTGCCGCCGGAAAGCACGCCGAGATCCTGGCTGCGGTGGATGCCTGCCTGCCCAAAGACGAGGCGGGCAATTTCATGGCCGACCGGGAGCGCTCGGATGTGGTGCACGACCTGCTGGCTTTTCTCGCAGAGCGGATGCTGGAGATGAACAAGGCCAAGCAGCAGGAAATCCGGGGCTTCCTGGGATGGCTGGAGGGCTTCGTCGGGGCAAAGGTCGAGGACCTCACGCCAAAGACAAAGCTGTAGGGCTACTATGAGCACGACTGTGAGAGCTTCCTCGCAGTGCTAAAGAAGAATCGGAAGAAGCTGGCCGTCGATCCTGCAAGACGGGAGCCGGGGGAGGCGCTCCGGGCCGAGTTCGAGGGCTCGCTTGCGAAGCTGCTGCCGCTGCTGGAGCGGATCAGACGGACGGATGAGCTGATCGACGCCATTGTGTACCGGCTATACGGACTCACGGAAGAGGAGATCGAGATTGTGGAAGGACGCAGTAAAATTAATTAGATAAAATAGTTATTATCTTCTTTAGAACCTCATCGACCTTATCTGACTTTATATGGCCGGCTTTATATAGAATTATCTTGCACTCCGCAGTAAATATTCGATTTGGCCTTATGTTACTTATTTTCCGAAGAGACCCTTCTTCAAAGTCGAATTCATTTAGGGCAACAGCATACCTATCCCCGAATTGCTGACTGGTTATCTGACAGAGGATCCTATCCTCTCCATCGAGTTTTGCCAGCACCAGGGCGGGACGCCTTTTTGCCTCTGTCAAATCTGAGAACGGGAAAGGTACGACAACCACATCTCCTTTCACAAATCTTTCCAAGCTTCATCCTCCTCAGCACTCAGCCAATCCTTTGCCAATACAGATTCGCTTAATATAGCCGCTTCCGATTTGTCTCTTGATGCTTTTCCCTTTAAAAAATGAATAAAATCCAATATCTCTTCCAGATAGGGCTCAGGGAAAAGCTCGATCTCCTTTTGAATTAACTCCTTGGTCACCATATCAATAGTACTATCAATTAAGATGGTAAAAGACTTTTTGTAGCTGGCACTGGCTACTGCATCTCTGCCGCCACCTCCGCCGACGAGCGCGCCCGCCAGGGAGCAAAGCTGCAAGATCTCTACGCCGCCGGAAAACACGCCGAGGTCCTGGCTGCCGTGGTGGCCTGACTGCCCCAGGACGGGGCCGGAAACTTCATCGCCGACCGGGAGCGCTCGGATGTGGTGCACGACTCGGCTGGCTTTTCTCGCAGAGCGGATGCTGGAGATGGACAAGGAGAAGCTAGCCTGGAGATCCGGGGCTTCTTAGGCTGGCTGGAGGGCTAAGAGGAGATCGGAATTGTGGAAGGAAAGAAATGAGGCCCTGAAGGAATACCCGGCCTGGCTTCAAATATTATTTATCCTGAGCCCGCCTTTTACTATTGTCATTGCCGCTGTTCAAGGGGTTCCATATGTCTGATGTTCTGGATAAAAAGGTGAGGGTGATTTATGAGGATGGCGTCTTCAAGCCCCTGCAGGAGATCGAACTGCAAGAGGGGACTGTCGCCCTTGTGGTTCTCAAGCCGGGAAGAATCACAGATGCAGCAAAAAAGTTCAGGATTAAAGTGGATAAGGATGTGATGCAGGAGTTCGTTGAGGAGAGAAAATGATAGTAGTAGATACTTCAGTCTTCATCGATCTCCTCTTTGAGTACGACTCCCAAAGAACGCGTTCATCCGAAGAATTGTTTTCAATCCTTGAAGAAAATGCCTTGCCCATAGCAGAACCTGATCTCTTCAAAGTGGAGCTTACAGGGCAAATCGCTAGAAGGGTCCAGAAGGAAAAGGCGGTAAAGATCTGCCAGGAGATATTTGCTGAGTTGATCTTCGTCGACACATCCAGGATCTTTGAAGAGGCGCTTTCCATCGCCATGGAAACGGGATCCAGGGCTTCAGATTCATTCTACATAGCTTGTGCCAGGGTTCAAAAGGCGATTTTGGTTTCAAATGATAAATATCAAATAGAAAGTGCCAGAAAATCTGGAATAGAGGTCTATAATTTGCTCCATGATCAAAAGCTGGTCAAGGGGCGACTGCTTGAAATAGCATTCCAATAGCCCAAATCCCGTGGATCACATAAGGTTGGGGGATCTATGACCGAAAGAGCCAGGGCAATGGACGAAGCCGAACTGAGAGTTGCTGGAATTGATATCTTGAACAGGGCGCTCGGTCCTGCCGAAACATTAAGATTTTTATCCCTCTTCCGCAGTGGGCCAACCGATTACGTTGAGGTCTCCAGAAGGCTTTACGATAACCAGAGTGTGGAAGAGATCTTCAAGCGAGCCAGGGAAAATGAAGGACGATGCCACACGTGATAATGGCTTGGATCGCGAAAAATTCAAAAAGCTAAAAAATTAATAGACATCTGGTTGAAATGTCTTACACCGCTTTGCTTTCTCCTGATGCTCAGAAATATCTTGATGGCCTGGACAAAAAGCGTGCCGGGAACATCAGGAAGCATCTTAAGGAATTGGAGAAAGACCCATTCAAGCCGCGAGCTTCCTGTGATATAGACATTATCGCAGGCAGCAGCAGGCCGCCCATGTACCGGCCTTGAGATCGGTGAATTCAGAGCCATTTACTTCGTAGAAGAAAATACGATATATGTAGCCGACCTATTTTTTAAAAAGAGAAATTCAGCCTATAGGGAAGATTAATAACCAAGAGATGATATAAGGGGTTGGAAATGGCGACTGTTGAAATGAGCAAAAAGGATGTATTGATTGCCTATGCAGATGAGCAATACAAGAAACTGCAGCGGGAAAAAGATCAGTACGTCTCACTTGACGAGTATTGTGCCAAGCTTGGGCATCGAATAGTCTCTTTTTCGAGCCGGAGATTGCCTGCTTTCCACTGCCCGCGGCTTTCATAATATCGATTTTATAGAACTTGTGATCAGGGAAGCCAGCCGCATTAATGAACAAGCGCTCATAGCCGCATCTCTGCCGCCACCCTTGCCGAAGAGCCCGCTCTGAGGCGGGATTATCCTATCAAAGCATAGGAACTTCAAGAGAAAATAAAGAGCTGATAAGAAAGCTATCCTTATCTCATTTCATCCCGGCGAACCGTTTGATCGTCGCCCTCTTGCGCTGCCACCTTCGGGCCTCTCTGGCTTTGTCCTCTTTTAATTCAGCCAGGCGGTCGGACTCGCTCTCCGATTCATTCGTTCCCATCTCTTCTTGATCTCTGACCGTATGATCTATGCCTTTCTGATCCATGCCCGTCTGATCCATGCTAATTTCACCTGAGTTGCATTTTTTCTCCTTACAAAGCGGATGTTTTTCCGTTGAGAGGAGACACGCTAACAGAAAATACACATCTTTTATGGTGATTAATCTATTTAAGGCTATGTCGAGAAGGGCTGAACTTGAAGAAGGCTTTCCGCCCGACGCCTGAAAGGAGAAATCTTCCCATCCGGCTCATGTCCTTTTCCATCGGCTTAACCGGGGAATAGAGAAAAGATGGCCTTCGTGCATGGTCAGATCTTGTATGCCGATTCAGTCAGCGGCAAAATCCCAGAGGTTGAGCATCTCCGAAATCGATGGCCGGAAGATCTCCATGAGCATTGTCTGGCGGGAAAAGTCACCTGGAAAAGAGACTCATGATTTGATGCCGCGTATTTTCAAGCATATTTCGCATTTCGACCGACAGGTATATCATCTAGACTGCCTTTTCAGAGGTGTTACATTTTGCGTCGATTCAAAGAGATTTGTTGAGATGTCTTTTGTAGCATAATCGGTTCTTTGAATCGATAACAAGGTAAGTGAATCAAATGTTTGAGAGAAAGTACGACAACAGCGGTAGCTCCAGAAATAGCTACAACAGCGGCCCTAGAGAAATGACTGATGTAACCTGCTCCGAATGCGGCAAGCAGACCCAGGTCCCATTCAAGCCGGACGGATCCAGACCGGTTTACTGCAGCGAGTGCTACCAGAAGCACAGACCTGCCAGAGCACCCAGAAGATACTAACCAATTTTTCCACATAATTAGAATCGCCGAAATCGGCCATGCGGGGCGGCAAACTGCCCTGCAAATCTTGTTTTTCTGTCCAGCATATTGTTTTTCCAAACGAGCATCTAGAGGATAGCTGATGAGGCCGATGCAAAGAATATCGATCCAAAGGATGAAGAGCGGAATGGAGCGAAAGTCTTGACTATGCATAAGCAGACTGCAATTCCAGATCCTGCATCAAACAAGATGATCGAGGTGGACGAAGGGATAGCTCCCCTGCTCTTGGCCATCTGGAGCCGCGGCATAATTACCTGCAATTCCTGCCAGGAGAATATGCCGGGTATGATGTGGATTGAGTTTCTCGGCGCAGAAGATGCAGAGGCCTTTTTGACTCTGATAGCATCGGACCTTGATCCCATTAACCACCCAAAAGCATACAACTATCTCCACTCCAGAATAAAGGGCGGTGACGGTGGCTGGCGATATGCTGCCCATCCCCATGATGTCAGAGAATACATTGATGAAGAGCACGGCACCATAGAATTGAACTCATCCGAGCCGTGTGCGATCACATTATCCATATCGATACGCTTTCCGATGGGGGATTACCAAAGACTGAGTGATATTCTCAGCGAAAAGACATGATACTACTTAAATCAGCGAAGACAATTATAATTTGAAATGAATTCAAAAATGCTGTGGATCGAAATGCAGATCCAAATTAGGAGACTTGATGACCTGTAATCTTTGTACCAGAGCCCCGGTGGGCGCGTGTGTGGGCGAAGCATTCTGCGCTTCCCTGCATTTGACGGACGAGGAAGCCTGCAGCCTGGCTGCAGAAGCTTGCCTCGCTTGGTGGCAGGAGAGAGATGAAGTAGCAGCTTCAGATGATGCTCTCTGGGAGATGTCGCAGGAGCGGATCAATGAACTGGCCTGCGATCCAGAGAAAGCCCGGGCCTATCTGGCCGAGAAGAAGACGGGCTGATCCTGCGCCCGCCGCAAAATTTTTCTTTTCTCTTTCTCCCTGGGCACGATTCCAGTGCTATCCCTGCCACCATTAGCAGTGCATATCAACTAGAAACGTCTGACAGTGTGAGACCTGCGCGGAACGGACTTATTCATGCTCTCCGACCGGGCATTTCTCAATACAGCCCTTGATCTATTGGGAGCCAGGGGCTCGGCTGCAGCTCCAGTCGCGTTCTTCGCCTTTTCTGAATGATATTGATGCTCTGCGGCCCCAATCTTCATGTGGGTGAACCTCTCGATGCCCCGAAGGTAGTTTCTCTCGTCTGCCGCACAAAAAGAATATGCTACGCCGTGAGCTCCGGCCCGTCCGGTCCTGCCGATCCGGTGAACATAGCTCTCCGGCTCATTGGGCAGATCGTAGTTTATGACATGCGAAATCTCATCCACATCAATTCCCCGCGCAGCAATATCCGTGGCCACCAGCACCTGCGTATAGCCAGATTTGAAATCATGCATGGCTTTTGTGCGCTGGACCTGCGACTTGTTGCCGTGAATGGCCATGGCATTGATCTTGTTCTTATTGAGCATGAGAGTGACCTTGTCCGCCCGGTGCTTGGTGCGGGTGAAGATCAGGACCCGCTCCATTGCCGAGTCTTCGAAGAGCGTTTGGAGCAACTGGTCCTTGTTGGGCTGATCCACAAAGAAGATGCTCTGCTCGATGCAATCAAGAGGCCTCTCCTGGCTGGCCGCCTCAATTCGTACCGCATTGTTCAGCAGTCTCTCGGCAAACTCGTCCGTCTCCCGCGTTGGTGTGGCCGAGAAGAAGAGTGACTGGCGCTTGGAGGGCAGAGCCGAGACGATCTTTCGCATATCCTTGACAAATCCCATGTCCAGCATCCTATCCATCTCATCAAGGACGAAGTACTCCACGCTCTGCAGCTTGATAAAGCCCTGATTCATCAGGTCGAGCAATCGTCCGGGCGTGGCCACAAGTATGTCCACGCCTCTGGAAAGCATCCTGACCTGAGGTACCTGGCTCACTCCGCCGAATATGGCCGCATGCTTGAAGCGGAGAAACTGACCGTATGTGGCAAAGCTCTGATCGATCTGGGCGGCAAGCTCTCTTGTCGGCGCCAGCACCAGAACGCGCGGTGAGCCGGGCAGAAGAACCTTGAGATCTGCCGCCATCCTTTGCAGTATAGGCAGAACGAATGCTGCCGTCTTGCCTGTGCCCGTCTGGGCTATGCCCATCAGGTCTTTTCCCTGAAGCAGAGGGGGTATGGCCTGCATCTGTATTGGGGTGGGCTTGGTGTATCCTTCTTTGGCTATGGCCCGTGAAAGCGGGTCAATGATATTTAGATTTTGAAATGACATTTAACCTCGTAATGATTTTTTTTAGTGATGCTTCTAGGAGTTGAAGTTTCATGGAACGGATCTGAAAAAGGATGATCAGATGTCGTATTCACTACGCCCAACAGAATTGCTTTCTTTATCAAAGTGCTTCTGCATCCGGTAGTGCCACAAAAACATCTCAACGTCTTTCCTGAATCGATGCAAATGAAGCTTTTTGGTGAGAGCTTTATGGGGATATATAGCTGTCGGTTAGAACTGGATAGAGCAGCCGGTGTCCTGAAGAGGGACCGGCTTTCAATGTCATCCGGGACTCATCGGAATATGCATTCCCGCCTGGCCCTTTGGACGGATCTAGACAATCTAAAAAAATGAATGCAATAGAAAGTCGCAGGATATGGAATTCATGGCTTCGGCCACTTAATCGGCCAGGAACAGTCACTTGAAAAGACGCACCCAAGTCTCATCCTGGATAACTCATCCTGGAAAGCATTCCCTTACCGTCGCCCGGACATCATCCAGCCAGGCACCTCGCTGCTCGGGCGTACTGGTCACCACCACTCCGTAGACCTTGCGCCGGAAGTCAGCCACGCCGCACAGCCCGAAGATGCAGTTTTCCCAGATCGTCTGGAGCGGATCGCCGAATGCCTCCTGCTCCCTCTCTGGTGGGGTGTTGGAGGTGTTAAATACCAGGGCCCGCCGGATAGAGAGCAGCCCGCGCGGCACTCCCTCTCCGCTGTCGCCCTCCAGGAACTCATAAGCCACGCCAGGCCTGATCACCCTGTCCACCCAGCCCTTCAGTATTGCCGGGGGCATACCCCACCAGTTGGGATGGACAATGATGATCCCGTCAGCCAGAGCCAGCTCCCTGCAGTGCCCGGCGACTGGACCATCAAGCTTTGCGCCCTTTGGGATCTCTTCCCAGCCCAGGATGGGATCGAAGCACTCGGCATAAAGGTCATGAAAGATAACCTCGTGGCCGGCCGCCGCCAAAGCCTGCACGCCGGCCTCTGCTATGGCATGGTTGAAGCTTC
The DNA here is from genome assembly GCA_041305505.1 of Methanothrix sp. Lineage (GTDB taxonomy): Archaea > Halobacteriota > Methanosarcinia > Methanotrichales > Methanotrichaceae > Methanothrix. Next base: position 16,905 of record JBFYLF010000001.1, read on the forward strand.
CCGGATGGGGGTGTGCCAGAATCACCAGGACTATCATAAGAAGTCCCTCCTTCTGCTATCCATTCGATCTATTAAAAACTCGATCTGTTTCATGATTGGTATGTTTCATGAGCATATACAAAATTATCATCTTTTTCTCGTTTTGGTTATTTCATTGTGATCTATTCATAATGCCATCGATCTCTGAAATCGGAATTTCCCCCAACCTGATTGGACATTTTGCGATCATAATTTCTCATAAACTTTAAGATGGAATCTCAAATACATATAAATTTGGCTCAAGAGGATGTAGGGTTCAGGAGGCTAAATCAAAATGGCCATGGATATTAAGACAAAAGAAGAGGTCTTTGAGGCAATTGATAAGTTTAATGTAAGATTCGTCAGAATCTGGTTCACCGACATCCTGGGAGTTCCAAAGAGCTTCGCAATCAACCCTTCAGAACTTGACGGCGCATTCTCAGAGGGCATGGGCTTCGACGGCTCCTCCATCGAGGGCTTTGCCCGCATCCACGAGTCCGACATGGTTGCCAAGCCCGACCCGACCACATTCCAGCTCATACCCTGGAGGCAGCAGGAGAACGGCGTTGCGAGGATGTTCTGCGACATCCAGAATCCCGACGGCACCCCCTACGAGGGCGATCCCAGATACGTCCTCAAGAGAAACCTCGCCCGGCTCAAGGATAAGGGCTACAGCTTCCTCGTCGGACCTGAGCTTGAGTTCTTCTACTTCAAGAATGAGAACAGCACAGAGGTCCTCGACAACGGCGGATACTTCGACCTGACAACGGCAGACAATGCATCAGATCTTCGCCGGGACACAATCTTAGCCCTTGACTCAATGGGAATAGATGTCGAATACAGCCACCACGAGGTCGCACCATCCCAGCATGAGATCGACCTGCGCTACAAAGACGCCCTGGCTATGGCAGACACTGTGATGACATACAAGATCACAGTCAAGGAGATCGCCCGACGATACGGATATCATGCGAGCTTCATGCCAAAGCCCATCTTCGGCCAGAACGGCAGCGGAATGCACGTTCACCAGTCCCTCTTCCAGGGCAAGAGAAATGTGATGTTCGATGCAGGAGATGCCTACCACCTCTCAGACGAGGGCAAATACTACATAGCAGGCCTGCTCAAGCACGCGCCTGAGATCACAGCAGTCACAAACCAGTGGGTCAACTCATATAAGCGCCTGGTACCCGGATATGAAGCACCGGTCTACATCTGCTGGGCCAGAAGAAACAGATCCGCACTCGTCAGGGTCCCGATGTACAAGCCCGGAAAGGAGGCAGCCACAAGAGTCGAGTTCAGAAGCCCCGACCCTGCAGCTAATCCCTACCTGGCATTCTCTGTGATGCTGGCAGCGGGCCTCGCTGGCATAGCCAACAAGTACGAGCTGCCCGCGCCCCAGGAGGAGGACATCTACCACATGAGCGATGATGAGAGGAAGAAGGCGGGAATCACATCTCTCCCGGGAAGCCTCAACGACGCCATAGAGCTAGCAAAAGGAAGCAAGCTCATTCGCGAGGCTTTAGGCGAGCACGTCTTCAAGGCCTTTATCGCAAATAAAAAGGCAGAGTGGGACTCATACCGGACAAACGTCACCAAGTGGGAGCTGGAGAGGTACCTTCCTCTGCTTTAAGGCCATAGTCCTCTCTCATCTTCATTTTTTTATGCAGGCCTTCGAAAATCAAGAGGTCGCAGTGGGCCGCAGCACTATAATTGGTGCCTGAAGATCAGCGCCAGGGAAAAGGGAGAATTCATGAAGGAGAATGCAACAACAGGAACGAATCTTCATCGACGGGCCCCTATCATAACTAATATGAATGTTTCTTAAATAGATATAAGGCAATTATGGATATCACAAATAGCCCCCAGGTATCAATCATCCGGGGCAAGGCTTGAATTGAGTGCAGAGGAATCTGATATATCTGAAAGATTACCTGATAAGAGGTCTGGGGCTAAAAAAGGACATAAGACTGGCTGGAGTTCGAGATTATTATGCCAAGGATTAGAAGGGAGCTTTACTGCAAGGATATCTGCGCCTGCTCCATCTTCGGAGCCATGAACCGGGATGGTGAACGCTTCAATGGAGGGGGCGTTATGAAGGCCATAGCCAACATGCACGTTCGCGGCAACGGTCTGGGAGGAGGGTTTGCTGCCTATGGCATATACCCGGAGTACAAGGATTACTATGCCTTTCATCTAATGTTCACAGGCCCGAGCATGGAGGCCAAAAGAGATGCCAAGAGGGAGCTGGACGCTTTCTTATCCCAGAAATTCGATATTATCCATGACGAGGAGATCCCTCATGCAGACGAAGAGACGGTTTCAAGCCCGCCTCTGATCTGGCGATACTTCGTCCTGCCGAATAAAAAGGGAGACGATAGTGAGCAGTCAGACGGAGATTACATAGTCTCGAATATCATGTGGATCAACACAAAGATCGAGGATGCTTATGTATTCTCTTCCGGCAAGAACATGGGCTGCTTCAAGGGCGTGGGCTACCCAGAAGAGATCGGAGAGTATTTCATGCTGGATCGGCTCTACCAGGCTTATGCCTGGACTGTCCACGGCCGCTTTCCAACAAACACCCAGGCCTGGTGGGGCGGAGCCCATCCATTCAGCCTCCTTGACACCACAATCGTCCACAACGGCGAGATCTCATCTTACGGCACAAACCGCTGGTACCTCGAGATGTACGGATATGCCTGTACGCTCCAGACCGACACCGAGGTCATAGCCTATGCTGCAGACCTGCTCATGAGAAGGCAGAAGCTTCCAATCGAGATCGTGGCCAAGATCCTCGCTCCTCCGATCTGGAATTCCATCGATTCCATGAATGATTCAGAGAAGAAGCTGCTCACCACATTGAGGATGGTCTACGGCCCTCTGCTAATGAACGGGCCTTTTGCAGTCATCATCGGTCAGACTGGAAGGATGATAGGTCTGACAGACAGAATCAGGCTCCGGCCTCTTACGGCAGCCACGAGAGGGGAGATGTTCTACCTCTCCTCCGAAGAAGCGTCGATTAGACTCATTTCGCCAGAGCTTGACCGCGTCTGGACGCCAAATGGAGGCGAACCGGTCGTAGGCGAGCTAAACAGCATGAGGAAGGTTTTCCAATGAAATCATTCGTCTTTCCGGAGTTCCAGATCATAAGGGATGAAAAGAAGTGCGGCCAGTGCAGAGGTTGTGAGCGGCAGTGCGCCTTTGGCACCCACGTCTACGATCCCGTGCAGGATCGGCTGGTATCCGACGACTACAAATGCGTCGGATGCCAGAGATGTGCAGTCTTCTGCCCCAAGGATGCGATAGTCGTAAGGCCGTCTCCATCGTACTACAGGCCCAACGCCTCCTGGTCGCGCGAAAAGATAGAGGATCTCAAGAAGCAGGCAGAGACTGGCGGCGTGATCCTCACGGGTTCCGGAAATGATAAGCCGTTTCGGATTTACTGGGACCATATAGTGCTCAATGCCTCTCAGGTCACAAACCCCTCAATCGATCCCCTGAGAGAGCCTATGGAGCTGAGAACATTCCTGGGAGCCAAGCCGGACATGATGGACATCTCAACCGAAGGGGGGAATGTGAAGATCAATACGAAGATCTCCCCCAACCTGATGGTTGAGACGCCCATACTCTTCTCAGCAATGTCCTACGGTGCCATAAGCTACAACGCCTTCCGCTCTCTGGCAACAGCCGCCTGCAAGTCAGGGATATTTTTCAATACGGGAGAGGGCGGCCTTCCGAGAGAGATGAGAGCAGAGTTTGGAAGGTGTGCCATAGTCCAGGTCGCCTCCGGCCGGTTCGGAATAGACGCCGAGTACCTCAACTGCGCATCAGCCGTCGAGATCAAGGTCGGCCAGGGGGCAAAGCCGGGCATCGGAGGCCACCTGCCCGGAGAGAAGGTGTCTCAGGCTGTCGCAGAGACGCGGATGATTCCCCAGGGAACCGATGCGATATCGCCGGCGCCGCATCACGACATCTACTCTATAGAAGATCTATCGATGCTGATCAATGCTCTCAAGGAAGCCACGAACTACGAAAAGCCGATCTCAGTGAAGATAGCTGCAGTCCACAACTTCGCAGCCATAGCCTCGGGAATAGTGCGGGCCGGGGCCGATATCATCGCCATCGACGGCCTGAGGGGTGGAACGGGAGCAGCACCCAAGGCGATCAGGGACAATGTCGGAATTCCAATTGAGCTTGCCATATCATCCCTCGATCGGAGGCTGCGAAGCGAGGGAATCAGAAACAGGTGCTCGATCATTGCGGCTGGCGGAATTCGTTGCAGCTCAGATGTGATCAAGGCTATAGCTCTAGGCGCCGATGCCGTTTATATCGGATCTGCTGCATTGATTGCCATGGGCTGCACCCTCTGCCAGAAGTGCTATACGGGCAAATGCAACTGGGGAATATGCTCCTCGGACCCGCGCCTATCAGGCAGGCTGAATGTCGATATCGCATCGCAGAGGCTGTCAAACCTGATATCCGCATGGTCGCATGAGGTCGCTGAGATGCTTGGCGGAATGGGCATAAATGCCCTCGAGAGCCTGAGGGGTAACAGGGATCACCTGAGAGGCGTGGGCTTGCACGAGTGGGAGCTGGATGTCCTGGGAATCAAGGGTGCCGGAGAGTGAGGGGAGAGAAAAAATGGAGAGAGCTGTCCTATCAGGCTGCGGCGCAGGCACCGCTGAAGAGGCCTCCTGCCCTCAAGAGGATGTTGCCGAGGTCGATGCAACGAAGCTGCAGACAAGAGAGCTGAATGATCGCCTCAGGGAGCTTATGCTCTCTGGCAAGAAGAAGATCTTCATCAGAAATGTCTTTGGCCAGAGGTACATCGGCACCCGTCTTTACACGCCGGAGCGTCTCAGAGTCGATATAGAGATATTCGGGACTCCCGGAAACGACCTGGCAGCCTTTCTATCCGGCCACAAGATAACAGTCCACGGAAACGCCCAGGACGGCGTTGGGAACACAATGGACAGCGGCGAGGTGGTCGTGGAGGGTCGGGCAGGAGACGTCCTCGGCTTTTCAATGCGGGGAGGCGAGATCTACGTCAGGGATAGCTGCGGCTACAGAACTGCCCTGCACATGAAGGAGTACGAAAGCAAGAGACCTGTCATTGTCATAGGCGGCAGCGCCCAGGACTTTCTGGGCGAGTACATGGCAGGAGGAATTGTGATCCTCCTCGATCTCTATCACCAGGGCCACAGCTCCAATTTCATAGGCACCGGCATGCACGGGGGTGCGATCTACCTCCGGGGCAGCGTGGAAAGCTCTCAGGTCGGAGATCAGGTGGCAATCTCTCCCATAGATGAAGGAGACCGCCCTGTGCTGGAGCATTATGTCTCAATGTTCCTGGAACGCTTTCCAGAGGCCGGAGCTGAAGATGAGATCCTTAAAAGCCCCTTCGTCAAGCTGACTCCTAAGTCGAAGAGGCCATACAGCAAGCTTTATACATACTAAATATATCGTCAGGGATGAAGATGACAAAAGTGCTTGTTCCTACGGTCTGTCCATATTGCGGCGCAGGCTGCGGTTTTTTCGTTTCAGTCGAGAGAGAGCGGGCCACCGGGATAGAATACATGCCCGGCCATCCCGTCAGCGAGGGGGCCTTATGCTCCAAAGGAAATGCTGCTCTGGAGATAATCTATCACCCCGAGAGGCTCACGGCTCCCCTCAAGAGAAAAGGCGACGGCTGGGCCAGGATCTCATGGGATGAGGCGATGGATCTTGTGGCCAGGGGGCTAAGCGGGCCGATGAAGGCGCTCGGCCCTGAAAGCCTCGCAGTTCTCTCATCCTCCAAGTGCAGCAACGAGGAGAATTACCTGATCGAGAAGCTATGCAGAATGCTCGGCTCCCCAAATATCGACAACTGCGCCAGGCTCTGTCATGCCCCCTCGGTCGTCGGACTGAACCGGACGCTTGGAGCCGCCGGAATGACAAACCCCATACCGGACATTGCCAGCTCAAAATGCATATTCATAATCGGATCGAACCTGGCCGAGAACCATCCCGTCATCTCGCGCTGGGTCCACAGAGCAAAGGACGACGGGGCGGTGGTGATCGTAGCCGATCCCAGGGCCACTCATACCTCCTGGATGGCAGATGTCTTCCTGCAACTCAAGCCCGGAACGGATGTCGCTCTCCTCAGCGGCATGGCCCATGTGATCATCAAAGAGGGGCTGGTCGACAGGGATTACATAGCACAGAGGACGACCGGTTTTGAGGCTCTGGCCGAGGCTGCAGGGGAGTTCACACCTGAGAGGACGTCTGAGATCACAGGCGTCTCAGCCGGAGATATAGTTCGGGCTGCAAGAGCCTATGCACTCTCGCCGGCGTCGGCCATACTCTACTCGATGGGGATAACTCAGCACAGCACAGGCACAGACAATGTTCAGGCGGTCTCGAATCTGGCGCTGATCTGCGGCCACATCGGAAGGCCCGGAACAGGAGTCATGCCACTACGAGGCCAGAACAATGTTCAGGGAGCCTGCGATATGGGGGCTTTGGCCGAGTTTTATCCGGGCTACAGGAAGGCGGACGATCCTGAGACGATCAGATACTTCTCTTCTGCCTGGAATGCCAGGAGCCTTCCTATGGGGCCGGGGCTCACAGCCACGCAGATGATAGAGGAGGCCGCCGCCGGGAAGATCAAGGCCATGTACATCGTCGGAGAAGATCCAGCCAACTCGGACCCATGCAGTGAGCACGTCAAAGAGGCTCTGGAGAGCCTGGACTTTCTGGTAGTCCAGGATATCTTCATGACGGCAACAGCTCAGCTTGCCGATGTCGTCCTGCCAGGAGCCGTCTGGGCTGAAAAGGAGGGAAGCTTCACAAATACGGAGAGGCGAGTTCAGTGGAGCAGCAAGGCTCTTCACCCGCCTGGAGATGCGCGCTCCGACCTTGAGATCGTCTGCAAGGTCGCAAGAGCGATGGGCCTCGACGACTTTGAGTATCCTGATGCTCCAAGCGTTCTTGCAGAGATCAACCGAACGGTTCCCCAGTATGCAGGCATCAGCCGTGAGCGGCTGGGGAGCAGCGGGCTAATCTGGCCCTGTCCGGCTTCAGATCATCCGGGAACTCCCATCCTGCACATGGCAGGCTTCAAGCTTCCAGGAGGCAAGGCAAGCATCGTCCCTGTTCCTTACAGGCCTGCGGCTGAGGACGCAAGCTGGGACTATCCCTTTGTCCTGACGACCGGAAGGGTAGCGGTTCACCATAATGCAGGATCGATGACCAGGAGAAGCCCTTCACTCATAAGCCGCGAGCCGGATCTCTATATTGAGATGAACAGCGCCGATGCAGTGAGGCTCAAGGTCTCGGAGGGCGATGAGGTTACAGTAGAGACGCCCCGTGGGGAGAGCGCGGCATACGCACGGATCACGGATAGCGTCAAGAAGGGTGTCGTGTTCATGCCTTTTCATTTCCCCGGAACCAATATCCTGACCTCTGAGGTCACAGACCCAGAGGCCAGGATACCCGAGTTCAAGGTCTCGGCCTGCAGGATCACGAGGAGGGACTAAAAAGATGCCTGTTTATATTGATATCAGCAGATGCATTGGCTGCAGGTCCTGCGAGGTCGCCTGCCAGAGGGTGCACGGTGGAAGTGGGCATATCAATGTTCATTATGTCGGTGACTATGCCGCGGTTCCGATCTTCTGTCATCACTGCGAGGATGCTTTCTGCACCAAGGCCTGCTTCACCGGAGCTCTTCATAAAGACGGCGAGCGCACCGCCTTTGATGTGGAGAAGTGCACCGGCTGCGGCCTGTGCGCTCTTGCATGTCCATTCGGGGTCGTCTGGACTGACAAGATAGCTCATAAGTGCGATCTGTGCGAGGGGCGCGAGGGCGGGCCGGCATGCGTTGCCACCTGTCCTGCCAATGCTCTCTCGACGGATTTTGATCTGGCGTCTCGCCGGGCAAGGGCTCGTGCGGCCAGAGCTGCCGCACTGGGGGGTAGAAGATGATCAGAGTTGATGCCAGCCTCTGTCTGGGCTGCATGTCCTGCTCAAATGTCTGTCCGAGCCAGAACATCACCCGGATCGAGGAGTTGGCAAAGAGGACCATTCACTGGAAGAAGTGCAAAGAGGAGTGCGATTTATGCGTTGAGTTCTGCCCGGCCAAAGCCCTGACGCTGGTGGCCTGGGACGAGAGCGTGCCGGAAAGCGAGGTCTCCTTCGATCTTTTAGCCTGCAAGATTTGCGGATCGCGCTATGCCACAGAGCCGATGCTCCGGAGGATTGAGTCAACGCTTCCAGCCGAGGCTCAGAAAGATTCAAGCGGCCTGCATTGGGTCCGGGTCTGTCCGGTTTGCCGGCGAAATATCGAAGCTGAGAGGGCGGCCAGGGAGATGGTGCTCGGAAGGAGCAGAAAGAGCATCTGAAAAGGGGAGGCTGCTCTTTTCTCCAAATCTATTTCGGTGATTCAACCTTTTTAACTGCAAAAATATATAGCGCTGCCATCAAAGACAAGCCGGCAAAGAGATCAAATCCAGGAGTTTCTGCTCTCTCTGCAGTCTCATTGGGTGCAACGGCTTCTTCTGCCTTCCTCTCGGGTTCAGGCCAAACTTCTTTTATATAGCCCTCGTAGCTGTTAACGTAATCATTCTCCTTGAGCTGCACCAACTTCGATCCTTCCCAAGTGAGATCTAAACACGTACCCTGAAAACAATGATCAGGGCGAAAACCCAATGATCAGGTTTCCGCCCGCTTCCGATTCCAGCGCGGTACCTCAATCGGTACTGTGTTCCGGCAAACAATATCTGCAGCCGTTGAAGCCCCGCTTCAGCGCCAGCGCGAGGTCGTCATATGGCACCTTGTTCCGTGGAGCTATCTTACGTGCCCATACACAGTCTGACCGGTGGATTTCCAGGCTGCTTGTGTTGCGATTGGCGATGTAGGCCGGAGTGCCGACGGTCCTCGCGAGCAAGGTCACCCGGGACCGGGGCTTCCCGTTGACTTTCTGGTCGACAAAGACGGTATACAGCTCCCCGGGCACGGCATCCTCCGGCAGGCCCACTTCCAGCCGGACGAGGGTATTTTCCCCAGGTCGCATCTTGATGTTCCGGATGTCGGCGGTACCATCCGATGTAACCTCCTGCTTGCAGACCAGGCCCCCGTCTGACTGCCAGACTTTATTCAGGTTCGATAACGACGCATCGGCAAGCCAGCGGCTCGGCATCTTCAGGGTCACTTTCCCGCCGACAGGCAGCTCGGTCCGGTCGATATGAAGATCGGCCATCACTGAGGCCCCGACCTCCCCAGCCACGTAGAAATCCATGCCTGTCTCGGTATTTGGCAGGACATCATTCACCTTCACATTCTTCCATGCCAGGTTATCGTCCCACCCGACTCCGTCTAGATCCTCCTGAAGGAGCGGGTCCTCGGCTTGCGTCACAGATGCGAAAAGGCAGAAGTGCCCCGAGTCGTGCGTGTTGACATCAGGGGCAGGGGGCTGCCATTCGAAAGCCGGTGTCAGTACCTCACCCTCGCTCGCTGCGGTGCGGCCTGGGACGGTGACCTGCTGGCTGTTTGTCTCCACCCCCCCGACCTTGATGCCGTCGGTGTGCCAGAACGGCTTCGTGAGGTTCGTGCCAGGGTTAGCCCAGTAGAGCTTAACCGTGGCATTGTTCGCCGTTTTGGGCCCGCGGTTATGGATCCGTACAAAGACATAATTCGTCTGCCCGTGTTCAGGATTCAAAGCCGGCTGTGCCAGGGGATCGTTGTCAAGGCATATCTGGATATCAGGCGAAAGGTAGAGTGTCCCAACAGACGGGGGAACACCCGTATCCGCCATGTTGTCCTTGATATAGACTGCCACGAAATCAAGGCCACCGCTGACCACGACGGCAAAATCCTGGCGCTGCCCGACCGATGCCAGCGTGGGTACGTTGATGCCGCTGACACGGACCGTGTAGTTGCCCACCTGAGGTGTGTCGATTACCACCTGCTGGACATTGTTGTTGGCCGGGTTGCCCTGGGTCACCGTGCCGTTCGGCGCTATCACAGAAAGGCGCAGCTGGTTGACGAGTCCCCCGCCGACCGCAGGGTTGCTCGGGAAGTCCGTCCAGGCAAGCGTCACCCGGAAGGGGGCCGTGGTGTTGACGACCGGGAACGTGTAATTGCGCTGTTCGCCTGTGCCGACGGCATCGCCAGGGATATCGTGGAACTCCCACGTGGCAGGATACTCGGGGAAGAGGGAATTGCGCAGGTTCACTCGCCCCCATCCCTGGCTGTTGTCCGGTACTGCGCCCACTTCTGGGGGTGTATACTGCCCGGTGATGAGGACGGCGCCGTGGATCAGGATGGCCTTCTGGAGCGCCCCGCTCGGGCTCGCGTGAAGACATACCCGCTGCAGGTACTGCCGGATGAGGGCCACGGTGCCGGCGGTGAGCGGGGTGGACATGCTCGTTCCGCCGCTCCAGCAGTACAGGTCGTGCAATGGGTCCGCCGCGGGCAGGTCGCCCCACAGGGGGACGCCTGTGACCAGGGAAGAGCGTGTCGAAAGGATATTCGTGCCTGGCGCCACGACATCCGGCTTGGTTCGCCCGTCATCTGTCGGGCCGCGGCTGCTGAAAGCAGCCATCCCCTCCGGGTCGTCTGAGACATGGTCATTGTTGATTGGATTCGAAGGATAATCTGCTGACCAGGCTGTACCCCACGTCATATCAAGTCCCGGTGCCGGTACGGCTCCATGCGGCCGGTTCCCTTCAGTGGCGCCGACCGTGATGCAGTTTTTGGCACAAGCTTGCGGGGCGACGGAATCGGTGTCGATGACCCCGTTGCTATTCGCGTCTATGCCGTTGTTGGCCGCGGAGAACAGGATGATCGAGTCCTTGTGGTTCCACATGAACTCATCGATATCCTGGGAGCCGGCATTATATTGTCCATACAAGGCACGGCTTGGATCATACGTATTCCAGCTGTTGGTATGGATCCTTGCACCGTCATTGTATGCCTGAAGGAACAAGGTATTGTAATCTGCCGGGATAACCAGGCCGCCGGTATTCTTCCTTTGCGTCGCTTGAAATACCAGCCGTGCGGCAGGAGCCATACCACGAATAGTCCCGCTGGACCTGCTCCCGTTCCCCAGCACTGAACCGGCGACATGCGTTCCATGGCCGTAGCCACGTTCAGGATACATGGATGCGTTCCCTGAATCGTCGGCACCGTCTCCTGCAAGGTCGTAGATGTTGATTATCCGTCCTTCGAAATCGTCATGCATCGTCGCATCATTGACGCCGGTATCAAGACCGGTATCGGCAACCGATACGATCTGGCCTTCGCCATCGAGGGCATGGTGGTCCCATACCTCCTGGACACCGATAATCTGGGCGGAGACGTTGTTGCTCAGCTTCAGAACTCCATGGGGTTCTATCCACTTGACCTCGGCCATCCTTGCGATGCCGGATGCTGCGGCAAGGTCGAGCGATGCGACGATGGTATCACCTTCGCTCGCGACGATGCTGCCGCCGGCCTTCTCTATCGCTTTTGCGACCTTCTGCCGGTCGGGGGGAGCATGGACGAGGACCGTTAGGTTCCCTTCAGGGATCGATGCATAGGAATCTTCCCTGATGGCGAGGGTGGCAAGCTCGTCTCCTTTTGCCTTCTTCTTCCGGCCCATCAGCAGGGGGCTGACCTTGTACGCGGGCTCGTACAGCCCGACCCAATTGACGAACGGAAGCCCGCGCACCTTCTCTGCAACGTCGACGGTCATGCGTGCCAGGAACGCATTTTCCGGGACATACTCACCCAGCGTGACGCCGAGCGAGGCGAGCCCATCTCCCCATTCGGGTTTTACCGGTCCGACCATCTGGATGAGCCAGTAGCCGCTTTTTTTGTCGGTCGGCCGTTCTGCCGCGTTCAGGGTCAGTGCAGCAGGCACTTTCGGCGCATGCTCCAGAGTATCGAACTGCACCGCCCTTAGCTTAATCAATGTGGCTTCTTTCTGCACTTCTACCTGGTACCCTTCTTTTTTCAGGGCTTTTTGCTGTGATTCGTCTGCTTCAACCAGCAATCCGTTGGCGTACTCTGCAAGAATCCGGCCGCTGCTCTTCTCTACCGCTTTGCGCTCTTTCTTTTCGCCCTTTTCGATAAAAACCATCACTCTTTTGCTGCTCATGCTATCGCTCCCTCGTTTCATCTTTATTGTCAGGGGGCTATCCAACCCGGCAGGAGAATGTAGCCCTCAACCAGGAGATTGTCGCTCGTCGGGGAGGGGGGCGGAGATGATAAATTTAGTTTTATCTGTGGATGCCAGTCATCAGGTTCATCGATCTTTTTACCATACGTAATGGTGGAAAGAGTTCAGATGAGATCGGATTATCTCTGGGGGAAGACAGCTACCCTTTGCTTGACTTTTGCAAGCAATAATCATGCTGAATATGATATATAAATTTTGGTATACGTTCACTTTTGAGTCCTGAACTTATTTTACCTCACGTATAAAGAGGGCATAATAATCCAGCCAGATCCAAATGGTCAGATCCCGCTCATCGGGCATCTGGCCCATCCTGGCTGCGGAGCAGACTATGTGTTGTTGATGGTGGTTATAAACTACTAAGCTCTATACCGGTATTTTGTTCCAAGTTGCTTGCATCCGGGTGCGTCGCCGCCGTTTGACGAGGCCCTCTGCAACGGCTGCGGCGAGTGCATCACAGACTGCACCGAGGGTGCCATTGAACTGCACGGCGGCAAGGCCAGGGTTGTGAGCGACAGCTTCTGCGACGGCCTCGGGGCCTGCCTCGCAGTCTGCCCTCAGGGAGCCCTCAGCATAAAGGAGCGTGAGGCTGAGCAGTTCGACGAGACTGCCGCAAAGGAGCACCTGAAAGCCGCCGGACCGGCGGGAAAGGCCGGATTGGAACCGCATCCGGGCCCATAAGAGTACGCCGCTGATGCCAGCCCCTGCACCGCCCCCATCTCCATGAAGCGAGAGGGCAAGATGGAGAAGATGGAAAAGAAGGGCGAGATCGGGGAGAATGATCTGTGCGGCTGCCCGAAGCTTGATGAGACCGGGCCGTTTGTCGAGAAGCTGGCCGAGATCCTCAGGCAAAATGAGATCAAGGACATCTCTGTTCTGCATATGACAGTTCCCTGCTGCTCCCAGCTTCTGGGACTGGTGACAGAGGCGGTCCGCCGCTCGGGAAAAGATGTGCCTGTGGAGAGCCATGTGGTTGGAGTCGAGGGAAAACTGGTCGCGGCTGACGAGAGATAGATTTAAGCCACTTCAGGAAGAAATACGAGCACCATGGAACTTCGCCGCCCATTTGATCTGGCAGCAGGAGCTCTGGTCCTCATAGTCTTTCTGGCCACCGTCTACCTGACAAAGGATTTTCTGAACACAATCCTGCTGAGCATTGTGCTCGTGTTTCTTCTGAGGCCCCTTTATGCAGTCTTCTTCCGTCTTACAAAACACGGCCAGATATCATCCTTCTTCTCGATATTGATAGTCTTCGTCTTCACCCTGGCCATTCTTCTAGGCATCACAACTGTGCTGGTTGTGGAGATATCAAACCTCGAGAGATCCGGCGCACTGTCCCGCTCCCATTTTGCCTCTGTCACCAGCGATATGGATATCCTGGCCCAAAGCTCCCTTCCGAGCTGGCTTTATAATTATGTCAGCGATATAATCATGAAGTATGTCCAGGAGATCAGCGATATACCTGTGGCGATAGCCACCTGGCTCTTTCCAATAGTAAGAAATGAGCTGGCCTCATTTGCATCAGATCTGCCTGTCCTCTTCGCCCAGTTGATCGTAGTGGTCTTCTTCACCTACTACATCTTGATAGACGGCAACGATTTCATAGACCGTGCCCTGGACCTGCTTCCAGAACAGAAACGCGGGATTGCTCGAACGTTCCTGGCAGAGCTGAACAGCATCTACACAACTCTATTCACTGTCTACTTCACCACATCCATGCTCAGCGGCGTCCTGGCGGCAATTGGCTTTTCAATGCTCGGAGTGCCTTATCCCTTCGTGCTCGGAGCAGTGGTTGGAATATTCACGCTCGTGCCAATGCTCGGGCCGCCTTTCGTCTTCATTCCCCTCGCCATCTACTATCTGCTTTCAGGGAATATGATTTACTTCCTGATAATCGTGGCCTTCGGAACAGTTGCCCTGATGGTCATACCTGAGAATGTGATCAGGCCCCACCTTGCCATGAAGAGCGCAAGGATTCACCCGATAGTGACTCTTCTCGCATACACGGCGCCGATATTCGTCGTGGGGATTATGGGCGTTATCATTGGACCCACCCTCTACGGCTTTCTGCTTGCAGCTTACAGGGTGGCGGCCATGAGAGAGGAGGGCCTGAAGATACCACAAAGTCCTGAGGATACTGAAGAGTCCTGAGGACACTGTAGAGTCCTGACGATACGGAAAGGTTTATCTCTTTTTATAAGGCACTACTTTAGTTCAGTTTTACGGAGCTTTAAAGATGGGTGCAGAGAACGGCTGTGAGAGATCGGGCGCTATTGAGGTTACTGAGCTACTTTTAACCGCAGACATTTATAATCGAAAAGAGAACCTTAGCGAGGATGACCTGCCCCCCAATATTCGCAAGCACTACTTCGATATGCAGACGAAGAGCGTGAAAAGGCCGATTTATGTTACCAGCGGCGATGTCGAGAAGATCTACGGGATAGGAAACGTCAAATCGGTCATAAAGGATCTGAGCTTTGTTGCCTTTGAGGAGTTCGGCTCCCAGCTCCATCTGACGGTCTTCGATGTGGCCGCCAGGTGGTTTGCCAATCAGAAGGATCTCTCCAGGATCAGATCCAATCCCACCCTGGCTTACTTCTTCGAGAACTATGACTCCCTTGATGTGAGCTACGAAAAGGCACGGGAAGAGAACAAGCCCCTCTCAGCCGATAGGGAGTGGATCGACGCCCGGATAAGGGAACTGTGCAAGGATGCCAAGGAGGCAGAGGATCTTCTTAAGCTCGCTTATATCAAGGCCCCGGAGGATGTTAGGGACAGCATATCGGGCCTGGTGCTTAATGACGAGCAGAAGGCTGAGATCGAAAAGATGGGCAGGGCAATTAAGAACCGGAAATACCTGGAGGAGATAGGCCTTTATGAGATAGGAAAGCTCCTCTTCGTGGGGCCCCCTGGAACGGGAAAGACTTCCACAGCAAGGGCTTTATCCAAATGGTTCTCGCTGCCGATAGTTGAGGTGCGGCTCTCAATGATCACAAGCCAGTATCTTGGCGAGACATCCAAGAACATCGATAAGGTCTTCGAGCTGGCCAAGAGGCTCTCACCCTGCATCTTTCTAATAGATGAGTTCGACTTTGTGGCCAAGACCAGGACATCGGATGAGCATGGAGCCATGAAGAGGGCGGTCAACTCGCTTCTCAAAGCCATAGATGAGATCAGCCTGGTCGAGCACGGCGTCTTGCTCCTGGCCGCAACCAATCACCCCCAGCTTCTCGATTATGCCGCCTGGCGAAGGTTTGACAAGGTATTGACCTTCCCCCTGCCCGATCTTGCCATGAGGCGGATGATACTTGATAAAGTCCTATCCAGAATAGACGCCAGGGTGGATACTGCAAAGCTGGCTGAGATGACTGAGGGCTACTCAGGATCGGACCTGCGGCTGGTGATAAGAGAGGCGGTGCTTAATGCCCTCCTGGAAGACCGCAAGAAGCTCGAACAGGAGGATCTGGAGAGGTCGGTGGGAGAGTTTCGGCAAAGGATCTCGGACTACAAGAGGAGCGTGGCAGGATAGATGAAGATCACACTCCTTGGGACTGGAGACGCCATAGGCACGCCCAAGATCGGATGCAAGTGCCCCGCCTGCATGGATGCCCTTCGTGGGGGGCGCAGCCGGAGAATGAGATTTTCGGTTCTGATCGAGTCCGATGAAGAGGACGGGCGGGTGCTGGTGGACAGCAGCCCTGACCTGCGCTGGCAGCTCCTGAAAAAGGACATAGCCAGCGTTGATGGCGTGATCTGGACTCATGCCCATTACGATCATTATGCCGGCTTCGGGGATTTTCACAGGGTCCAGAGCCATGTGGATGTCTATGCACTCAAGGGCACCATGGACTATATCCTCAACTACCTCTATTTCCTCTCCCCAGTTCGGCATGATGTCCTGGCTTATGAGCCCTTTGAAATTGCTGGAATGCAGTTCACGCTCCTTCCCGTCAACCATCCGCCGCTTGAAACGGTTGGGGTTAGAATTGACGACGGCAGGAAGGCAGTCGTGATCACGAGCGACACCAAGATGGAGATTCCAGAGAGAAGCCTGGAAATGATGAAGGATGCCGATCTGATGCTGGCCGATGCTATCACGCCGCCTGGCTACACCATAAGCAAGCACATGACTGCAGACGAGGCCATTTTGCTTGGGGAGCGGCTCGGGGCCAAGAGGCTTCTGCTGACCCACTTAAGCCATCTTTATCCGCCTCATGAGATGGCTCTGAAGAAGTGGCCTTTGGGGCATGACATGATGGAGATAGTGCTATAAAATTAGCCTGCAGCCTCGAATACAGCCATGATTCTGGATGGTGTGAAGTTCTGTGAAATCTGCAATTGCCTTTGTCCTTCTCTTCTCATTGCTTATGACCGGATTTGCCGATGGAATAGAAGGTCCATCTGCGACAGACATGCCCTGGCTGCTCCAAAGTCGGCTGAGCAGTCGGTGCAAAGCCTTGCAGTATATCTGATTGAGCCAGCAAGAAACGACCGCGAGAAGGCGAGGGCCATATTCAGGTGGATCTGCGAGAACATAGATTACGACCTGGAATCTTATTTTACCGGAAGAATCGGCTCGACGAACTCAACTGATGTCCTGAGAAGCAGAAGCTCCGTCTGCTCCGGCTATTCGGATCTCTTCTCATCCCTGGCAAGGGAGGCAGGACTTGAGGCGGTCAAGATCGCAGGATACGGCAAGGGATACAGCTACCGTCCGGGGGAGAACTTCACAGGGCCCTATAATCATGCATGGAATGCTGTCAAGATCAACGGCTCCTGGTATCTCCTCGATGCAACCTGGGGGGCTGGCTATCTGGGAAGCGGCGGATATGTCCGCTGGTTTGATGATCACTATTTCATGACGGCGCCATCCCAGTTCATCTTCGACCACCTGCCCGATGATGAACGCTGGCAGCTTCTCGATCGGCCAATATCAAAAGAGGAGTACGAGAGGCTGGTCTATGTTGAGTCGGACTTTTTCAGTCTTGGGCTTGAGCTTGGGGAGAGGAACGGGAGCATTGACGCAGGAGGAGAGGTCAATGTATCTGTTTATGCCCCGGAGGATGTCGTTATGATGGCGAGGCTTGAGTCGGATTCTGGAGCGCTGGAAGGCAGGACATTCTGCCAGAGTGATGGGGAGAGATATGACATTTGGGCCCGGTTTCCGGAGGCTGGAAGATACACTCTCAAGGCATTCGCCAAGCGAAAGGACGATCCAGGGAACTACAACTCAGTCCTTCAGTACGTAATCAATGCCTAATCCGGAGACGACAGAGGATTTCCTGCTACATTCGGCAGGTTCGGCGAGGTCGGAGCATACCTCTTCAGCCCACTGAATGGCAGCCTGATCCCGCTGGTGGA
>JBFYLF010000001.1:34517-35945 GCA_041305505.1 Methanothrix sp.
GAGGCAGTGGGGGAGATGTTCGAAGGGAATGTGACTGTCACGAAAGGGGATGCCGGGATCTTCGCGAACTTTGGAGGGGAGAGATGGGAGGGTTTAGTAAGATATGGGGAGATTAAGCCTGTGAATTCTTAGACAAAAGAACAAGCTATTATGCCCCCCCCATCTATGATGCACTGGTTAGTTCGAATAATAAAGGGATTACTGATTATCATCTTTGGACGCCCGAATTTCTTTGGTGCCCGCGGCTGTTTATTTCCCATCCAGTAACTCCAGATTCCATTTGCTGTTCTGATGCACTTTCATTTCTGCGGCAATTATTTTTAGAGCTAATGTTGTTGGTTTTTGCCCGGATTGTATATTTTACATTGGCAGGAATCAGCTTTTAAATTTTGTTTCTTCTGCCTTTGCCCATGTGATTTTGATGCGCATGAGTATAATAAATGCCAAGCTATTAGGACTCTACACCACGGAAATGTTTATATCCAAATAATTAAGACTATGCAGTCGGTTGGAGGGACAAAATCGTGAAAATTCTTTTACTGGCCAGTATGATTTTACTAACAATTTTTGCATATATATCGTGTGGAGTTGCAGCTGAAAATGCTGATACAGGAATAAAAATAAGTAATATGATTAAGCAAGTAGATGGCAACGACAAGCAAGTTCAATTGATATATAATATAGTGACTCCAAAAATTATCCACTATGACTTTATCTTGGCATTAGATAGCTCAGGAAGCTTTGGCGAGAAATCAACCCAAAGTAAAGCAGTAGTAAGGGATATCCCAAGATTCTTAAGCAAATTGCCTATATATTATCCTGATGCCTATTTTAATATCTCTGTCGTAAGCTGGGATGACAATATTGATTTTGCATATGATAAGAGAAGAGGCTACGTCAATATCAATAAAAAGATACCTTTACCTTATGAACTAGCACCTCTCGAAAATGTTACTAGTAATTTTGCTGAATTGGGTGTTTTATATAAAAATAAGCAAACTGAGAGCACCGACTACTCAGTGCCGATACAGGCATCACTAGATATACTTAATAATCCTGAAAACGCGCCAACAGATCCTCTTCACACAAAGAGATTCATTGTCCTGGTGACCGGAAATGGAGAATACAAGCCTTGCAGTTCCGATTTGATTAACGAAACACGTAAAGAGAAAATTGGGATTTTAAATGCTTTCATTACATAAAATATATATCAAAAAATGAAATACATCCAACACCCTCAGCAAGCGGCTTGATGAGTAACTACAAGTTAGTAGATACAACACAATTTGAAACAGAACTTAACAACACCATTGAAGTGGCTCTTAAGGAGCATTTTGACTCAATCATGAATACATCAGTTGCTGATAATATCGAATTATCAGATAGGCTTTATAGCTACTACAGGCCAAAAAGCGGATCGCTTAGTGT
>JBFYLF010000002.1:0-20990 GCA_041305505.1 Methanothrix sp.
CCGCTACGTTTGCCGGATGTCCTGCTGCCGTCCTTTTGGACCTGGAATTTTGGAGGGGCAATTGAAGCGCATAGAGGCCATAGCACTGGCTGGGGAAGCGGCTGCTGCCCAGGATGCTTTGATCGTCTGCAACATCGGCTATCCCAGCAGGGAGCTGTTCGCAGTTCATGACCGCCCCGAAAACTTCTACATGCTGGGCTCGATGGGCCTCGCCTCGTCAATAGGACTTGGCCTCGCCCTGGCAAGACCGGAGAGAAGGGTGATTGTCCTTGACGGCGACGGGTCAGTGCTCATGAACCTCGGCACCCTGGCAACAATCGCCCACCACGGGCCTGAGAATTATCTGCTCGTGATTCTCGACAATTGCTGCTACGGCTCAACCGGCTCGCAGCCCACATGCACTTGCCTTGGCAGCGACCTGTGCGCCGTGTCAAAGGCGGCGGGGATAAAAGAAGCCTTAGTCGTCTGGCATGAGGCCGAACTGAAGAGGGCTCTGTCGGGCAGCGGAGTGGTTGTCGCAAAAGTTGAGAGCGGCAATGCAAAGGTTCCTGTCATCAGCCTCTCTCCTGAGCAGATAGTAGAGAGGTTCGTCAGATCCGCTCGATCGGCAGAGAGATCTTGAATGATCCTTCGATTATCCTTCTCTTCAGATCCTCGGCGAGCTTTATAGCCCGGAGCCGATCCGACTGGCGCAGGACAACAGGAATGCTTCTTGTCTCCTTCCCAGGGCTCTTCATACGAATTGATCCCAGACGGCATCTGAAGGCAAGGCCAGGGCAGGCGCCGACGCAGATGCCGCAGTGAAAGCACAAAGCCTCATTCCTTGAAGCTGCTTTGCCGGGCTCGCGGCTCACAGCTCCCATCGGGCAGGCCTCTTCTACAAGGCAGGACGGGCAGAGTGCACACCGATCGGGCTCGAACTGCACAGCCAGGTCGACATCGTTCCAGACATCCCCGTAATCAGCCGAGCCTATGGCAGTTCTGCTGCAGACATCATTCACAGGCAGTGCAATCTCACGATCCTGCCTGGCGATCTCCTCAAGTATGCTCTTGCTGATGATTGGTATTGGCACAGCCCAGGAGCAGATGCACTCGGGGCCTGCCGATGTGACGAAGCCTCCCATGTACTCCGGGTCCATCCTGTGCATATCGGCAAATCCTGACAGATTGGGCCGCTCTCTGCTGCTTCGAGTGCCCGTGCCGCTGACGAAGCCTTCAGCACCGTTTATGAGAACGCGACTGCCAACTCCAATGCTCTCAAGAAGCGGATCGTTCTTGAGAGGACTGAGAATGCCGCAACCTGAGAATGTGGACTCGCTGCAGAAGGGCGCAAAGCTGCGGCTGTGAAATATCGTATTGGTGATCTCAGGTCCTGCATTAACAAATGCCGAGTAATTCTTGAATGCATGGCGCGATCCAAGCAGCCTGGCATAAGGCATATCGTCAAGCCCTATCTCCGCCTGGAGAGAAGAGCCGCAGTCAGTCTCAATGTCAACCAGAACGGTCTTTGCCTCCACGAGATCTCTGAAGAGATGGCCTCCACCATAATTTGGACGGGTGCTGCTGTGAGCAGTTCCGAATACTACAAGGTCCAGGATCCCGAGGTTCTCGTTTGGGCATGGTCCGACCTCTGCGGCCACTCCATTGATCCATGCCTTCCTGGCCCTCAGAAATGATCCCGGCGGGGCGAAGGGAAAGGATAGGATCGCATAAGTTCCGCTCATAACTGCCCTTGTGGCTGTCGTGACCACATCGACCTCGCAAAGCCTGGATTTCTCGCCTGACTCGACAAGCCTTGAGACCTCCTCTGCAGTCATGACGACAGCTTCTTTTCCTTCCACCTTCTCCAGTATCTCCGAATAGGTTCCAACCATAGCTCCTCTTCCAGGATAGAAGATGCATCCTGGAGTTAGTCTGTGCCATTTAGATGATGCCAGCCGAGATCATAGTGAGTATGTTAAAACTCTTTTCGCTATTGATCCTCATCTATTATCACTATTGGAGAACTATCTATGAATATTATCCATTTTGAGAAGACAAATCGGCGCGGCTGGAAACTGCTTTATACCGATCCTGCTCTCGGGCTGAGAAAAGCTCGCCGATAGGTGGTTGGATTTGAATAAATTTATAATTATAGTCTTGCTCGCTGTGGTGGCAGCGGTCTCGCTAGGCTGCATCTCATCTCCCGAGAAGGAGGAGAATGCCACAGCCGAGGACATGTCCGGAAAGATAACGACTTTGCGGATCGGCTATCAGCCGAGCACCCATCAGATCGCAGAGATGGTTGCTTCAGAGAAGGGAATGTGGAAAGAGGACCTCAAGCCCTTCGGAATAAATGAGATCAAGGAGATTGAGTTTCCGACAGGTGTTCCTGAGATGCAGGCAATGGTCGCCGGAGAGCTTGATATAGCCTATGTGGGATCTGCGCCGCCCATTTCCGCCATATCAGCGGGACTTCCCGCGAAGATAGTGGCTGCAGTCAATATCAACGGCTCGGATCTGCTCCTCAGGCCAGATCTTGCTTATGCCGGGCCAGAGTCTCTGGCCGACCTGTCCATAGGGACATTTCCGCCAGGATCAATTCAGGATACGGTTATGAAGAAATGGCTCAAGGACAATGGCGTAAATGTCGATAGCGTCGATATCAAGGCTATGGACCCAGGGCCTGCCCAAAGCGCCATTGCTGCCGGGGCTGTGGACGGAGTATTCCTGCCTCATCCTGCGCCATCCCAAATTGAGATGAAGGGCAAGGGCAATATAGTGGTTCAGTCAGGCGAGATGTGGCCGAATCATGCATGCTGCTGCCTGGTAGTCACCGATAAGCTGATCAAAGAGCAGCCTGATCTGGTCGAGCAGATCATCAGGACCCATATCAATGCAACCGATTACATCAATGCCCATCCTGAAGAGGCTGCAGAGATATACTCCAAGAGGACTAAAGCCAATCTCACTGAGATCATGCATTCCGTAGAGAACTGGGACGGCCAATGGGTCAGCGATCCAAATATTCAGGTCTCTTCTACAGTGGAGTTTGCCAGGGTGAACTATGAGATGAATTACAGCAAAGCCAAGAGGATGCTGACCGAGGATGATCTCTTCGATACCAGCTTCTATGAGAGGGTGAAGGGCGCTGAGTAAATCCAAGATATACTGGAGTGCTCTGTTGGGTCAGGGCATCTCCGCCCTTTCCATCCTGGGCTTCCTGGCCGTCTGGCAGCTGGCGGCAATTTTGGTTGACGATCAGCTTATCCTGCCAAGCTTCATTCAGGTGGTGCAGGCCTTTCTGGAGAACTGGTCTTCCATTCTACGTGATGATCTGCCGGTCAGCTCTCTGCACTTCGCCATAGGGATGGTAGGAGGGCTGATGGTGGCTCTTCCTGCGGGAATGATCATGGGCTGGTTCAAGATCGCAGACAGGATCATGGACCCGATCGTTGAGCTGCTCAGACCCATCCCGCCCCTGGCCTGGATTCCGTTTGCCATAATCTGGTTTGGCATAACAAACAGCGCTGCTGGCTTCATAATATTCATAGGCGCTGTCTTTCCCATATTGATCAATACTTATACAGGATTTCGGAGCCTGCCAAGGGTTTACGTCGAGTCAGCCAAGGTACTCGGGGCGACGAGGGACCTGGATCTGATAAGATATGTGGCATTGCCTTATGCACTTCCCTCCATTGCCGCGGGAATCAGGATTGCAATGGGAATTGCCTGGATGTGCCTGGTCGCTGCGGAGATGTTCGGGGTTAGCAAAAATGGCCTCGGATTCAAGATCTGGGACTCCTATGGCCACTATCGCATGGACGAGGTCTTCATGTATATGATCGTCTTGGGGCTCCTTGGCCTTGCTATAGATCGAACCTTCCGGTATGTGGTGGAGGAGAGGATGCTCAGGTGGAGAGTGGGGCTCACACAGTAGCTTTTCGGTCCCTTCATTGAAAGCCGTTACCTTGGTTGTGGAGTCCCGGATTTCGACCTTATATACTCATACTATTTTTATATTCTTTGCTTATCATTTAATTCATTCTCCATGCCATTATGTTAACATTCCAAATGCAAACTCAAAAAAAAGCCGCCACCAGAAAAGCCAGCAGCGCCACTGCCATTCCCTTTTTCAGCGCCTTCTGCGCTCCTGAGGCATCTCTGCTGATGACCTTGATCACAGCCGTGAGGAGGAAGATATCCGCTACCGCCACCACCGCTTGATAGCCTATCCCGAAGGGCGGCAGAAAACTCAGAGCCACAGCAAGCAGGGCGAAACCTGCCGCCAGAGCCCCGGATAGCCTCTCTCCCGCTAATATGGGCAGCGTCCGGGCCCCTCCTGCCAGATCTCCGGCCACGTCCTCGATATCTTTGGCTATCTCCCGGCTCATGCTCACCAGAAAGGAGAGGAGGAAAGGAATCTCATTGGCTAGCAGCCCCTGCATTCCAGCCGCTGCACCTCCGAAGAGGAAGGTCGAGCCTGTGAGAAAAGCGACGGTTATGTTGCCCGAGAGCGGCATTGCTTTGAGGTTTCTGGCATAGAGGAAGAGCAGCGCAGAATTAAAAGCCGCCAGGCCAAGACAGACCGGATTGACCAGCCCGGCCAGAAGGCATCCCGCCAGGAAGAGGGCCAGGGAATAGCGGAGCGCCGCCTCAGGCGCGATCCTGCCGCTTGGTATGGGCCGACCTGGCCGGTTGATGGCATCGATCTCTCTATCATAGTAATCGTTGACTGCGTTTCCAGCCCCGGTCACAAGAAAGACCGTGAGAAATATGAGGACCGTGGCCCAGGGCTGCAGGCCGCCTGCTAATGCAAGGCCGATGATTGCTGCAACAGATGCCATCAGACAGTTGAAAGGCCGCAATATCTCCCAGTATTCCCTCAATTGAAACAAGCCCCCGCTCCATCGGTCTTTCGAGATAACAGAGCTGACGAATAAAGCTGATGAACTCAGGGATAAGTATCTGTCGATGTATGTGACCTTGGGGAAGCCCTGCAAAGAGAGCAGGAGAGGACGGATGGATTGAAAGAGACGGCATGAAACCCTGGGATAAGATTCTAATACAGAGAGAACATCGCCAATTATCACCATCTGATAGCCGTGATATCATGCCTTTAGATCACTATGATTTCCTATGCATCAGGGTCCAGATGCACTTCCAGTGCCAGCGCTGCTGTGATTGCTGCAAGGTAGCGGATCCCATAGAGTTCTATCCTAAAATATTCGAAGGCTTGCGAAGCCGCTTCAATATCTCGGAGAAGGAGGCGCTCGACATTTATACAGTCCCTCATCCGCTCGGGCCAGAGCTGTGGGCCTTCAAAGAGAGAGCACAAATCCAATTTTATGACAAATCCCAGAATGGCTCCAAGATCTGCAAGGCCAGTCCCATGGTATGCAGATGCAGATAGAATTAGGCGATTGAGATAATTGAGATTGATCCCAAAGATGAAGTGCGATGTCATTGTTATTGGAGCCGGCCCCGGCGGCTCGATGGCTGCCAAGAGCGCAGCCGAGGCGGGCCTTGATGTCCTGATCCTGGAGAAACGCCAGGAGATAGGAGAGCCCATACGCTGTGCAGAGGGCGTGGCAATCAGATCTGAGCTTCGAGAGCTGATCGACATAGAGCCCTCCTGGATCTCCAATGAGGTAAAAGGCGTGAGGCTGTATTCGCCCGATGGCAGCAGCGTCTTCACAACCGAAGAGAACGGCGGAGAGGAGGGCGGATACATCCTCGAGAGGAAGACATTCGACAGGGGCCTGGCTCTGAGGGCTGAGGAGTGCGGGGCGAAGCTGATGATCAAGACCAGGGCGACCGGCCTTGCAAGGACTGGCGAGCGCTTTGTGGTATCAGCCTCCGGGGCTGGAGAGCCCCTTGAGATCAAGGCCCCACTGGTCATAGGAGCTGACGGGATCGAGTCCAAGGTCGCCAGGTGGGCAGGATTGAACTCAAAGCTCTCGCCCGAGGATATAATGATCTGCGCCCAGTTTCAAGTATGTGGCAGAGGATTCGATAGGGACTACTGCGAGTTCTTCTTTGGGAGGGATCTGGCCCCCGGAGGTTACGCATGGATCTTTCCCAAAAGAGAAAGCCTTGCAAATGTGGGCATAGGACTTGCGGGCTCCCGCTCAGAGTCCGGCCTGCCGCTCAGGCTTCTGAAGAGATTTCTTGAGAAGAAGATGCCGGATGCAAAGATCATTCAGATGATGGCAGGAGGAATTCCCACCTCAGGGCAGATGAAGAGCATAGTCTCGGATGGGCTGATGCTGACGGGTGACGCTGCCCATCAATCAGACCCCCTCACAGGCGGCGGCATAATTAATGCCATGAGGGCGGGAATAATAGCAGGAGAGGTGGCGGCAAAAGCCGTATCATCCGGAGACGTGAGCCGCCAGGGCCTCAAAGAGTATGAAGAGAGGTGCAGCTCATCCTTCGGCATTCAGATTGCAAAGAGCCTAAATGCCAAGAAGTTCTTCCTGAGCCTTTCCGATGATGATCTCAATCATCTGGCAGCTTCCTTGCAGGGGCAGGACATCTCAAGGATGAACACAGAGAACCTGCTCAAGTTTCTCTTCAAGCAGAACCCGAAGATGCTCTGGAAGATGAGAAGCCTTCTGCTTTGAATCTTCATCAGGCAGACCCACGCCCACTCTCTTTTGACATCCAATCGCTTACTCTGCTAAACCGGTTGGAATTATGGGATTCGGACGAGCACTGGAGCTCAAGATCTTCATTTGCGATCTCGATTACATATTCATCCTTTCGTCAGCATTGATGCAAAACCTTCTTAAACCTCAGCCGGAAATAATATGACGGCAGGGATGATATGGCCCGGAATATCGACCTGATAGGCTTCTCCCTGATCCCATAATGCTTGCTTTGGAGGAACTGAAGTTGTCTGCCAAGAGAGTGCCGTCCCTTTGCCCCTACTGTGCTGTCGGTTGCGGTTTATATCTTGTAGTCGAGAAGGGCAAAGCAGTAGGCGTAGAGTATATGACCGAGCATCCAACATGTGAGGGAGCCCTCTGCCCCAAAGGCAATGCGGTCCTCGAGGTCCTGAATAACGATGATAGGCTCAAGTATCCCATGAAGAGGGCGGGAGGCGAGTTCGTCCGGATCTCATGGGACGAGGCACTGGATATGGCTGCAAGCGGCCTGGCCCGCAATATCAAAAAGCACGGTCCGAAATCTCTGGGATTTTTGGCTTCATCAAGATGCAACAATGAGGAGAACTACCTGCTTCAAAAGCTATCCAGATCCTTGGGCTCACCAAATGTCGACAACTGCGCCCGTCTCTGCCACTCTCCAACCGTCGTAGGCCTGGGAGCAGTCCTCGGAACAGGGGCTATGACAAACAACCTCCTGGACATTGAGAACTCCGGATGCATCTTTGCCATAGGCACCAACTTCACCGAGGCCCACCCGGTCGTATCCCGCTGGGTCCAAAAGGCCAGGGATAACGGCGCGACTATTATTGTGGCCGACCCGAGAATCACATCAACCTCCTGGACGGCAGATATCCACCTCAGGATCAATCCCGGAAGCGATATTGACCTCCTGAGGGGCATGATGAAGGTGATAATAGATGAGGGGCTGGCTGACAGGAAGTTCATCGACGAGAGGTGCGAGGGATTTGCAGAGCTGGCCAAGAGCCTCGAAGGCTACTCCCTTGAGAAAGCAGCCGGGCTGACGGGAGTTCCAGCCGGAGAGATAGCAAGGGCAGCCCGTATCTACGCCCGATCGAGCGCCTCAGCCCTGCTTTACTCGATGGGCATAACCCAGCACGTCTGCGGAACTGACAACGTCAAAGCCTGCGCCACTTTGTCTCTGGTCGCCGGCCAGATGGGCAGGCCGGGAGCAGGAGTCTGGCCGATGCGAGGCCAGAACAACGTCCAGGGCAATTGCGATATGGGCGGGATGGCCGAGTTCTATCCTGGATACAAGAGGGCCTCCGATCCCAAGTCGGTTGAGTTTTTCGAGGAAGCCTGGAAGGCTGAAGATCTGCCTTCGGGCCCTGGGCTCACATCGACGGAGATGACTGAGGCGGCGCTTGAAGGCAGCCTCAAGGCAATGTACATCATAGGAGAGGACCCTGTCACATGCGATGCCAATATCAACAAGACCAGGGAGGCGCTCGACAAGCTGGACTTCCTGATCGTCCAGGAGATATTCATGACATCCACAGCCAAGCTTGCGGACCTCGTTCTGCCGGCAGCAGCCTGGGCTGAGAAGGATGGCAGCTACACATCGATGGAACGGAGGGTCCAGTGGATCGATGAGGCCGTTCCTCCAGTTGGTGAGGCAAAAGAGGGTCTGTGGATCATCAATGAGATAGGAAAGAGGCTGGGGCCGGACCTGGGAGGGGGCAGCGCAAAAGATGTCTTGAAGGAGATCAACAGGCTCGTGCCCCAGTACGGCGGGATGACTATTGAGAGGATCTCAAAAGTGGGGGGGCTTCGCTGGCCCTGCCCTGATGAGAATCACCCTGGAACAGATATCCTGCATAGAGAAAGATTTTCCACACAAAGCGGCAAAGCCAATATCGCCAATGTCCAAAACAGGCCCGCTGCAGAGCTGACGAGCCCCGAATATCCAATACTCCTATCAACCGGCAGGATCGTTGTCCACTACAACAGCGGCTCAATGACCCGCCGAAGCCCCTCTCTTAACGAGAGGGACTCTGAGCTTTATGTTGAGATCAATTTGGCTGATGCCGCTCTGCTGAAGGTTGCAGACGGCGATATGGTCAAGGTGAAGACGATTCGTGGAGAGACGGAGGCCCGGGCCCGCATAACCGAAAAGGTCAAACCGGGAATGGTCTTCATGCCCTTCCACTGGCAGGGGACGAACATCATCACATCCGATGCCCTGGACCCCGTGGCCAAGATCCCGGAGTACAAGATGGCTGCGTGCAGGATAGAGGCGATAACCTGATGAAGCTCGTCCAAGGCCTCATCACATATCTTTATGAAACCCCTACTGCTTGCACCTGGCCCTGCAGCCCTTGATCTTTATTACGCCGTTCTTCTCGAGCACTTTGGCCAGCTCTTCCACTGCGTCTCTGCCATCGATCTCCAGCAGATCCCCCTCGTTTTCCATCTCAACTTTGCATCTCTTCCGAAAGTCATCCATGTCCATCCAGCCAGAGGTCGGCTCTTCGAGGTCGGAGATGAGTTTTCCTAAAAAGACAAGTTTCATATATTCTTCTCTATATTCCAGACCGAATTCCTCATCCATAATCTCTGAGAGGACGGTATGGAACTCATCCACAAAGACCTGGGCCCTGGGCACCAGAGTGAAAACGGTAGTATTCCTGGCTAGATCACTCTTTCTTTCTACCTCATCTTCCACCTCATCGAAGACTCGCAAGATGGGATCATCCAGTCTGTCTCCAACATCTTCACCGATCTGAATATTATTTCTCTCCAGGACCAAATTTATAAACGACTCTGCATCCGATATATCAAAAATATCCACGAGCAACTGAGATGAATCCTTGATTATTGCTGTTTTCTCATCAGGCATAGTGCCCTGCACGATCTCCTGGAACTGCTTCTGCTTCTCTTTAACCCGCGGATCGACCTTCAGAAGAAACTTCTCCAGAAAGTCGTCAGTTCCTGCACCTTCCGCCACAACCTCTCGCAAGGCGTTTATATATTTCTCATATCTATTAAATTCTGTATCCGTCAGCTCCTCCTTTATCGCACTCATCCGCCCCTCCAGGAAAAAGAACAGCTCTATCTCGCTTGCGACAAAGGTCCTGAGCTCCACCTTCATTCCAACTTTTTTCAGGACGCTTGCGATATATTTAGCCTCTTCCTCCCCATACTCTCCAAGCAAGAACATGGTGATGTAATACCCCAGCCAGAATAAAAAGGAAGCTGCCATGCAAAACCTCTTTATCCCATTCCCGCTAACCTGCGACCTCAGGCAGGGTGTCTGATGAGAGAGGTTTTGCTGGAATCCAGGGACGACAAGCAGCATGTCTATCTGCCGGAAAAGTGCATCGGCTGCGGATCATGCGTCCAGGTCTGTCCCAAAGGTGAATTGATCATAGGCTCGGTCGGGGCTGTCGCCAGAGGGCTGATTGACAAGGACTTCATCGAGAAGAAGAGAAGCGGTGCCTGCGTTCTATGCGCTTTGTGCGCCCGCGTCTGCCCAACCGGGGCATTGGAGCTGCGGACTGCCGGAAAAGCTGAGAAGGACGAGTCCTACCTCAGCGTGGCTTTGCAGGCGACAACAGTGAACGATAGGTGTGTTCACTGCGGCCTATGTGCCGAGGTCTGCCCCCAGTCCTGCATTGAGATTGAGGACCGGCACCTGGCCGAGGACGGAAGCCTGAAGGTTCTGGGAAAAACGCTGATCGACCTGAATAGGTGCGTTCACTGCGGCTGGTGCGCCCAGGTCTGTCCGACCGGAGCCATCTCATTCCAAAAGCCCTTCGCAGGAGAGTTCTCCAGGGACGACGACGTCTGCCAGGCCTGCCGGACATGCGTTCACACCTGCCCGGCCAATGCCCTATTCAACAAAGAAGGAAAACCTGGAGAGATAGTCGAGAAGGTGACTCACAGAAAGGATGCCTGCATCTTTTGCGGAGCCTGCGCTCTGGCCTGCCCTGTTTCAGCCATCAAAGTCACAAAGACCTCAATAGTACCTGAGATGAAGGGCAAGAAGGCTCTCGAGAAGAAGCTGGCGGCTCTCGCCCCCAGACCCACATTGACATCGGTTCTCAAGACAGACGAGGAGGCCTGCCTAGGCTGCGGCAACTGCGTTATAGCCTGTCCAGTCAATGCCCTCTTCGATCCATACCTCGCTGCTGGCCACCTAAATGAGATCGAGGAAAAGCCGCTCCTGGAGGTTTTAAACGGATCCGTGAAAGTTGTAAACCAGGAGGTCTGCGGCTCATGTGCAACCTGCAGCATGATCTGTCCGGTTGAGGCAATTTGGCTTGAAAGACGGGAGGTGGCATAACAATGGCTGCAATAACTGGTACTGCGATCATTCGAAACGGCTTTGTCTTCGATCCTTTGAATGGAATAAACGGGGACAAAAAGGACATCTTCATCAGAGAAGGAAAGGTTGTCGCAAGCCTCAGCTCTTCGGAGCAGAGGGATGCCCTGGTCATAGATGCCTCCGGAAAGACTGTCATGCCCGGAGGCGTCGACTCCCACTCCCACGTAGCTGGAGCCAAGGTCAACGCCGGGCGGCTGATGCGTCCCGAGGACCACTACAAATCAGTTCGAAGCAAGACGGACGTAACTCACAGCGGCAGCGGCTACACAGTCCCTTCAGTCTACAAGCAGGGCTACGACTATGCTGCTATGGGCTACACCACGGTCTTCGAAGCAGCAATGCCGCCACTTGAGGCCCGTCATACCCACGAGGAGATGCGGGCTACGCCCATATTGGATATGGGCGCTTACATGGTCTTCGGAAACAACTGGTTTATCATGCGCTACCTGAAAGATGGAGACATAGAGAAGGCAGCAGCCTATGTCTCCTGGATGATGAGAACCCACAAGGCCTACGGAATCAAGTGCGTCAACCCCGCAGGTGTCGAGAACTGGGGCTGGGCCAAGAACATTCGCGCCCTGGACGAGCCCAACATCCACTTCGAGGTCACGCCCCGGGAGATCATCAGGGGGCTGGCGGAGGTCAACGAGATGCTAGGGCTTCCTATGTCATTGCATCTTCATGCCAACAACCTGGGCCATCCCGGCAACTGGGAGATAGCAAGGGACTCACTCATGATCACATCGGGCATGGAGGCCAAGAACAAGTCGCAGATCGAGTGGGGCGAGACGGTAGAGAACGCCAGGAGAAGGCAGAGCGTGTACCTTGCCCACGCCCAGTTCAGCGCCTATGGAGGGACAGGATGGAGGGACTTCTGCTCAGGAGCCGCAGACCTGGCAAAATACATCAACCAGGTCGACGACGTGGTGATAGACAGCGGATCGGTTCCATTCGGCCCGGCAACGACCATGACGGGCGATGGCCCGGCCCAGCATGACATCTATATGCTCACCGGCCAGAAGTGGTCGAATAGCGATGTGGAGCTGGAGTGCGGCTCAGGCATTGTTCCTTTTGTTTATCTGAAGAGCAGCGCCGTCCACTCTGTGCAGTGGGCGATAGGCCTTGAGGTGATGCTCCTGATTGACGACCCCTGGAAGACAATCATGACCACCGACCATCCCAACGGCGGAATATTCACCCAGTACCCGCAGCTCATCACATGGCTCATGTCCAAGAAGGCCAGGGACGACACAGCCAAGGAGTGCCATAAGTGGGCTTATGACAAATCAACCTTGGGCGGCGTGGACAGGGAGCTTTCACTCTACGATGTGGCAATAGTCACCAGGGCCAACCCGGCCAGAACAATAGGCATGGCCTACAGGAAGGGCCACCTTGGAGCCGGAGCAGACGGCGATGTAACCATCTATGACATCGACCCGTCCCGGCTTGACACGAATGATCCGGCAACACTGGCCGCCAAATTCACCAAGCCGGAATACACAATCAAAGACGGCAGGATTGTGGCCCGGAAGGGTGAGATAGTTGACGTGCCCGAGGGCAGAAGGTTCTACTGCCGGCCTTATGTCGACGAAGACCTGGAGAAGGATATGCTGAAAGATGTCAAGGACTGGTTCAAGTATTACACAGTGGGCTTTGCCAACTATCCAGTGCCAGAGAAGTATCTGAAAAATCCCGTGGCGATTCCTGTAAACCAGCCCATCGAGGCAGTGATGAGGAGGTGATGGGCAGATGGCAGAGATTCTTCTTAAGGCCAGAGGAAAGATCGGGATCATGATCGAGGCTGAGGTCATAAAGCCCGAATCTTTTGCAGGAAAAGCAAAGGAGGAGATTGAAGGGCTCATCGTCTGGCAGGGTCCCGAGAGACTTCCGCTGTCCGAGTTCTTTGATGTCGAGCTGAAAGGTGCATCATCATCGCCAGAGGAGACACAGATCCTAATGGAGGGCGACTTCTCAAGGGTCAAGAGGATCGGCGAGGGTATGAAGGCAGGAAGCATCGAGATCAGGGGTTCTGCTGGAATGCACCTCGGAGCCGAGATGGCAGGAGGAAGCATCCTGGTTCATGGAGATGCAGGCTCCTGGTCGGGTAGGGAGATGAAAGGAGGACTTCTCCACATAGAGGGAAGCTGCGGGGATCATGTTGGCTCTGCCTACCGCGGAAGCTGGCGGGGGATGAGCGGCGGCCAGATCATGATAGAAGGCAGCGCCAGGAGTCAGCTTGGTGGCGGTCTTGTCGGCGGCCAGATAACCGTCGGAGGGGACGTTGAGAACTTCTGCGGAATCCGGCAGAGCGGAGGCCTGATCCTCGTCAGGGGCTCAGCAGTCCGGGGCGTGGGAGCAGAGATGAACGGCGGGACAATTGCAGTATGCAAAGAGATCCTGCAGATCTCACCCGGATTCGTTGAGACTGCAAGGGAAGAGAACCCCAAGATCGGAGAGGTTCAGATCGATGGGAGATATGTCAAGCTGGCAGGCGACTATGCCCTCGGAAAGAATTCCAAAGGCACTTTGTACTGCAGGGAGGCGGCGTTATGAGGCTACTCTTAAACTCCGGCAGCACAATTGAGGAGGGAAGGCTTGCCAAGGGAGGAAGCAAGCTCACAGAGGACTACACAAAGGAGTGCGCCGTCTGCGATATGAACATGGCCGACTTCCAGGCCCTGGGCTCGCCAGAGAAGGTCAGGATATCAACTCCCGACGGCAGGCACAGCGTGGCGGTCGAAGCCCGGGTTGCAGGCTCCGTCTCTTCCGGCCAGATCTTCATGCCAAGGGCCATCTGGGCTAATGTGGTTGTGGACCCCGAGACATTCTCAACAGGATCGCCCCTCTACAAGGGGTCTCCAGTGATAGTAGATGCAACAGAAGAGGATGTGCTGAGCGCCGAAGATCTGGTCAATAAGCTGTATGGGAGGGGGAGGTAGATGTCTGCCAAGAACATAATCTGTCCAGTCTGCGGAGCTTCTTGTGATGATATCGCTGTGGAGCTTTCAGATGGCAAGATAGAGGTTAAGAATGCCTGCAAGATGGGAAACGCCAAGTTTCAGGAGATCGTAAGCAGCCACAGAATCCGGGAGCCGGTCGTCAGAGATGATGGAGCTATGCGTCCCGCCCACTGGGATGAGGCCATAGAGAGGACTGCCCGGATCCTGGCCAATGCCAGGCGGCCTCTGATATTCATGGGCAGCGAGACATCATGCGAGGCTATGGAGGTGGGGCTTCATCTAGCTGAATTTTTGGGAGCTGCCATCGACTCGAACTCTACAGTCTGCCATGGACCCACGGCAATGGGAATTCAGGAGGCGGGACGGGTTGGAGCCACAGCCGGCCAGAGCAAGTCGCGCGCCGACCTCACAGTCTACTGGGGCACGAATCCCCTGGAGTCCATGCCCCGGCATATGTCACGCTATGCGGTTTACCCACGCGGCTACTGGACCCGGAGGGGCAGGTTCGACCGAACTGTGATCACAGTCGATCCCCGAAGGAGCATCACAGCAGAGAACTCGGATCTTCATATTCAGCTAAATCCCAATACCGATTATGAGCTGATATCTGCACTGCTCACGCTCCTTCACGGCAAGAGGCCCCACCCAACGGTTGAGAGGATCACAGGCGTTACAATCGCCGAGATGGAGGAGATGCTCGAGCTGATGAAGGGCTGCAACTTCGGCGCCATCTATGTGGGGCTTGGGATCGCCTCGTCATACGGAAAGCATCGGAATGCTGAGGCTGCATTCAATCTCGTCAAGGAGCTGAACGCTCACACGAAATTCGTCATCGGAGCCCTGAGGGGGCACTGCAATGTGGCAGGCTTCAACCAGATCGCATCCTATCTCTACGGCTTCCCATTCGGCCTGGACTTCTCACGAGGCTACCCCAGATACAATCCTGGGGAGTACACGGCTGTCGACCTGCTCAGAGACCAGGATGTGGACGCAGCCCTGATAGTCTCGGCTGATCTTGTATCTCACTTCCCGGCCGCCTGCGCAGAATACCTTGCTCGGATTCCGGTTGCATGCATCGATATAGCGCCATGCCCCACGACTATGATTTCAGATGTCGTCCTGCCTGGGGTGATCGATGCCTTTGAATGCGACGGGACGTTCTATCGGCTCGATGATGTGCCGATCTACTTCCAGCCATTCACCAAGTCTCCGTTCAGCTTTACAGAGAGCAACGAGGACACGATGAAGCAGATATACGAGAGGGTAAAGGCGCTGAAGAAGTAAGGCCCTCCCGGCAAAAAGCCCCGGAGCACTGATAGCTGGTGGCCCGATGAAGATCGGGCCGGGATGACTAATTTTTTTGCCTAATTTTTTTATTTAAAAAAAATCTATTCGTCGTCGTCCGCCTTCCAGGCGACCTCCTGCCAGTGCTTTCCCCGCAGGGGGCTCTTTTGCACGGTCTCATCTATCTCAGCATTTCCGAGGCTCTCGAGCCAATCGTTGAGCCTTTTGCCGGGATTGTGGCCCGTCCAGTAGGACTGGAGCCGGATGTGAAGGTCGCACATATAATTAAGGCTTATCCCCCTCTGGAAGATGGGGCCCCGGCATGGACCGTGGCCCTTCAGGTCGCATTCAGGTTGTTTCATCAGTTTATTCCTCCTTCTCGTCAGGCCCTCTGGCCTGCATCCACATTCTCCAGACTGAAGGATTCAGCCAGGATCTGGGGGCTCACCTTGCCGCTCACAAATGTTCTCCTGGACATAACCTCATTCATGACAACCCTGGCGGGGGCGAAGACATTGTGATCCACCTTGAAGAAATCGAATCCCGCCGCCTTGAATGTCTTGTAGAATGGAGCGCCCCAGTCGCGGGAAGACGTTGAGGGCATGCCCTTGAGATACTGCTGCAGCTCATCAAGGTTATCATATCTGAGTGTGTAGTAGGTCTCTCCACCGTAAATTATGGCGTCGTTAGAGGAGCCCATGCACATGGTTGCGTCGCCTGTGACTGGAGAGATCGGGGCCCGGCCCCAGCCGCTCTTGATTGTGGTTATATCAAAACCACTTGTGAAAAGCTTATGAAGACCCGTCTCGACAACTCTCGCCGAGACCTGGACCAGGCCTGCGATGGAGTCTGTTGGGGCGACGGCAATTCGGAGGTCCGCCGAATCTATGCCGCACTGCTCGGCCATCTGGGATGCGACCTTCTCGTCGGGAAGTCCTCCAGCCTCAAGGACGACCACACCCACGTCGGAGCACTCCTCGAAGCCGATCTTGTCGTAGAGATCGCGGGTCTTTCTCGCGAGAACCCTCGCAGGCCCGCTGCCCATTGCGAAGAACTTGTCTGCCTTGACCTGCCACATTGCGCACTGGGACGCCATGCAGGAGACTGACGGGTGATCTGTGGCAACCTGTATGCCGGGCAGCAGGACACCGTTTATGTCGAAGGGCGTGAGCTGGACCTCTGCCAGGTCGGCCAGGCATAGGCGGGAGAGGTAGACTCCTGCACCATAACCGCCCTTGGCCTTGACGCCCGCATCGGCCACAACTGTCCCGTTCTCCAGTTCGTGGACCTCGATTTTCAGCTCATCTGCATAATCGAGCATCTCCTCGAAGACCTCGAATCCCATCTCATTGATTCCCATCAAGCCGGATCACCTATCTCAGCCTGGATTGCAGGCGGCCATAAAAGTCTATCGACAGAGAGTGTGGGCGTGCCACGGATCTCAGCTCTCCGAACAGCGGCCTCTTTTGCCCGATCCCAATTGGCAGTAGAGCGCTGAAGAGTTGTCATCCGAGCAGTTCCTCTGGCAGGCATTGATTGGGAGGTTTAATCTTGTCGGATACGGCTTCAGGTCATAATAATCTCGATCTCATCCCCGCCAGCATGATAAACGAATTCTCATACTGCCCCAGACGCTGCTATTTTGAATGGCTGGAAGGAGAGTTCGTAGACTGCGAGGCCACTCTCGAAGGAAGAAATCTGCACCGCCGCCTGGAGATGGAGCCCGAGAACTTATCCGAGTTTGGGCTTGGACCGATTCACGCCCGCGAGATCGCCCTCATCGGCCCGCATGCGGGCATCTCCTGCTGGCTTGCTGAAATATCAATATATTTATAAAGCTCAGAAGCAGAAATAGCTTCTCCCCCTTTATGCGCCCGGCTGCCCATCTATTTATAGGAAGTCAGACAATTCATCACCAGGATGGATGTTTGAGCATTCGAGGATGATGGATTATATGAATTCGGCAGAATTGTTGATTGTCTCAGCCCTTTTCGTGGCAATAATGCTGGCTGCCAATGGCTCCGGCCTTGACGCATCTCCAGAAAGCAGTCCGGATGAGCTGAATAATAGCGAGATCACAACCTCATGGAACCTCTCGAACCTATTCGAGAGCCGGGAGGCTGCAAGCGCAGAGTATGAGAAGCTGCAAAATACCACCCAGGAGATTAATGCAACATTCCGCCCACTCTTCCAGAACCTCACAGGCCCGGCATTGCTGCAGTTCATAGAGGCAGAGGAGAACTTCAGCAAGAATCTGAGCGTGATTTATGCCTATGCATCAGCCGAAAACAGCCTGAACGTCAATGACGAGTTCTTCGAGAAGCTCCTATCAGATGCTCAAAACCTTTATACTGACCATTATAAGGCGACCTCTTTTGCCGATATCAAATTGAAGTCCCTCTCCGATCAGGAATGGCAGAAGCTCTTTGCAGAGGAGCCTGGCCTTGAAGGCTACAAAGCATACTTCGAGAACAACTACCAGCGATACAGAGATCACAGGCCCAGGAACGAGTCTCACGCTGCCCGTCTGGCCGACATCACCAACCAGCTTATGAAGATAAATACAGAGGCCGGGAAGCTTGTGACCAATAACGTCACAGTAGCAGGAAACATCACATTGGAGAGCGGCGAAGAGCTGGCCATAAACTCTCAGACATACTATGAGCTCTTGACAACAGACGCCAGCAGAAACAACAGGAAGATGTGCTACGACAGACGATTCTATCACCTCATCAATGAATCTGACAGGATGGCCGAGATCTATGCCAACAAATCAAGACTCGATGACCTGCTCGCAAAGGAGCTGAACTACTCTGACTCATACGATGCAAAGATGTTCCAGACATATCTCACAAGAGAGCAGGTGAAGACGATGAACCGGGTGTTCAAGGAGCGCAAGGGAGACTTCGATGGCTACTTCGAGTTTCGAAGAGACAGGATGAACCTTGAGCGCCTCAAACCCTATGATCTGATGCTCGCCCTCCTGGAGGACCCGGACAGGAAATACTCTTATGAGGAGACCCTCGCCAATATCTCCGCCTCTTATGCAGGCATGAACCCCGCCTTCCGCGAGATCTTCGTCATGACTGCAACCAGCGGCTCGATAGATGTCTACCCAAACCCCGAAGGGGGAAAGCAGCATGGAGGCTACTGCCAGGACCTATGCGCAATCAAGCGCCCGGCCATGATATTCATGAACTACA
The DNA here is from genome assembly GCA_041305505.1 of Methanothrix sp. GTDB lineage: Archaea > Halobacteriota > Methanosarcinia > Methanotrichales > Methanotrichaceae > Methanothrix. The sequence goes on from JBFYLF010000002.1 coordinate 18,443, forward strand.
AGGGCCTGATCGACGACCAGAAGACATTGACCCACGAGATGGGCCATGCCATCAACTTCTATCTGATGGGAAAGAGCGTTGACTACATCTATTGCACAGGCACAGAGTACGAGATGGAGATACCCTCGACCTTCAATGAGGAGCTGTTTGTGGACTATGCCCTGGACAATTACGATTCTGAAACCGCCCTGGCAATTCTGGCTGACTGCATCAGCGATTATGAGAACTACTTTACCTTCCAGCCGATGATCACGGAGTTTGAGGAGCAGGCACACGAACAATGCCGCCGGAAAGGAAATCTGAGCGGCAGCGAGCTCAATCAGCTCTGGACAAATCTGTCAAAGGATTACAGAAGCTCCCTTGTGGACTACTACCCGGAAGACAGCGCCCAGTGGACCTACATCAGCCACATCTACCTCACCAACAACTACTACACATTCAGCTATGCCCTCTCCAAAGCCATCACCCTGTCTTTATTCAAGATGTACAAAGAAGATCCGGAGAATTTCAATGAAAACTATACCGCCTATCTCTCGGCAGGCAGCAGCATGACTCCTCCCGAGAAGCTGAAGAGGTTCTTTGGCATAGATATAGACGAGAAGCTCTTCGAGGATGCAATGGATGTTGTGCAAATGAGGGTCGAGCAGCTCCAGGAGCTTTCCCGGAATATGAATGCCACCAGAGAAGCGTAGCAGTGATGAATTTACCTTGGGTCTGAAAGGGAGTTCATTCATGCGCGGAAGAGTTGTCTCAGGGCTGGGGCAGTCTCAGTATTTCCTCTCCCAGGATGAATACCAGAGACAGTTCATCGAGCTTCTGGGTTTTGTTCCAGAAGCCGGCACTCTGAATGTGCTATTAGAGGGCCCCATCCCGCCAGAAGCTCCGCAGATTCGGATCAGAGGCTTCTCGAAGGCCGGGAAGAGCTTCGGAGGCTGCCGCTGCTACAAAATCAAATTGAACGGAATTGATGCAGCCGCCATCCACCCTGAGAAGAGCTCTCATCCGATAGAGATGATTGAGATCATAGCGCCTGTAAATTTGCGCCGGGCGCTGGATCTCAAAGATGGGGATGAAGTCTCGCTGATGCTGCGATGACGATGATGCGCCATTCCGATCCCTTAATTGGGATATAAGCGCTGGTAATATATTCTAATCTGCCTTCCTATCTGGACAGATGCCCCTTGAACCTATGACTGCCCCTCAAAAGTCCATCAGAATCCCATGGATGGTCTCTTTCGCCATCATCTCCTGCATGCTGCTGATCCTCTCCGGATCTGCTGCATCCGAAGATGGCCTGGACCTCTGGCTTCTTGAGGGCGGCCTCGCCCTTGAGAACGGGAGCTTTCGGCTGGCTGCAGACTGCTTTGATAGAGCCCTGAAGATAGATCCACAGAACTCTTCTGCCTGGGGCGGCAAGGGGATAGCACACTCAAGGCTTGGCCGCTACAGAATGGCCACTCTGTGCTTGCGCTCCGCTCTGAGAGCTGATCCGGAAAACAAGACAATCTGGCTCGAGTACGAAAGGGCGCAGGAGCTAGCAGGAGAATGGATAGACGCCAAAGAGAGCTATGCGAAGGCCCTTGATCTGGATGAGAGCCTGGGCCCTGGGTGGCTTGGCATGGCCAATGCCTCTCTTGCTCTAAGAGAGTACGATGAAGCCCTGAAGAGCTTTCAGAATGCCTCACGCTATGGCCTGGCGGCTGGCAGGTCGGAAATGCTCGATGCTCTGCAGGCTCAAGGAGAAGCCCTCCTTGAAGCTGGCGACTTTCAGGAGGCCTACAACATCAGCGAAGAGGGTCTCTCTATCGATCCTCAAGACAGCCGTCTCCTGGAGATGAGATGCTCAGCTCTCGCAAGACAGGGAAAGGCTCTGGAGGCACTGGACTGTTATGATCGAATCCTCTCAGCCAATATCTCCCATCAAGGTGCCCGAAAGGGAAAATCCCATGTCTTGATAGAGCTTGGAGAGATGCAACTTGCCGCGGGAAATACATCAGGGGCCATAGAAAGCTTTCAAGAGGCATCCCGGATGGATCCTGAGAGCAGAGATGCTCTCAGCGGCCTCGTGAGATCTCTGATTGCCAGAGGTGATGGGCTGCATGGCGACGGGCAGTTCTCTCTTGCAAAAGAGAGCTATGAGGAGGCCTTCAACCTCTCACCAGAAAATCCAGCAGCTCTGGCAGGCTTGGAGAGAGCTGCTGCAGCCTTATCCGCCGATCTGAATAAGGTGCCGGGAGATAGTCCTCCGGAAAACACATCAACGCCCAGCGCGAGGCTCTCTAATTCAAGTCGCTATATGAAGAATGCAGAGGAATACATAGAGAACGGTTCACTCTCTCTGGCTCTCGAGAGCATCAACAGGTCTATTGAGGAGGACGAAGGCCAATTCGAAGCCTGGCTTCTCAAAGGCAAGATACTCTTCTCTGAAGGAAAGAACCCAGAGGCGCTCGAATCTCTGGATAGGGCTTTGCAGCTAAACCAGTCCAGCCTTTCCGCCCAGGCACTTAAGGGACGGGCACTCTTCGAATTGGGAAGATATAAAATGGCA
>JBFYLF010000003.1:0-16734 GCA_041305505.1 Methanothrix sp.
ACAGCGGCGGCGGCGGTAGAATCGCCGTGGCTGGCGCTTAGGATGTTATGCGCCGTTGGCGTGGCGGTCGCCGTTACCGAAAGCACCCCGCCCGCACTGCTGACCACATAACCCGCGCCCAGCGCCGTGTCAATCTCGCCGTTGCTATCGACCGAGAACACTTCAACATTATCCGAGTCGAGCACTTGAAATTCATCAGACCCGGCATTGTCGCCCAACGTGTTTTTGATGTAGCCGTTCGACGAATCAAAAATGATGCGCAGGTCATTGGAGGCATTGCCGATATAGCCGTCATCAGGTAGGGCGATGGTGTTGTTGGCGGCAATGACAGCCACACCTGAGAGGGTTCTTGTGGGCTTTCGAACGAGCATCTTGAGACGCTCCCTCTCATCAGTTGCTGCCAGGGCCAGGATGTCTGCATTGCTGGGAAGGGACGAGAGGCCCAGCCGGGATGATACCTCCTTCTTCGCAGACTCGATATCTGCTTCGGACCCGATCCTGCCCGCTAATATCTCCTCGACTATTCCTCTCAGTTCATCTGCCAGTGCCCGGCCTTCCCGGCATGAACAGGTGGGCTCACTCATCGAAAATCAATCAGGCTCAATTTTTCCCTCAGCCTTGGCCTGCATGTACTGCTGCTGGATCTGGGGGACGAGGTTGCAGCGCAAGAGTCCCGAGACGAACATTCCCGCCAGAAAGATCTGCTCTTTGGTCATATCTTCCAGCGCTTCCTTCAGCTTTGCCGCCGCATCCTCTTCGCAAGATGCACCGGGGTCAAAGAGCAGATTCTTGAATTGGTCTCCTATCTTCATCATCTCTTCAGAGGGAATGTCGAAGAAGCCGCGAACGATCTCCAGGACCAGAGACTCCTCATTTGGGTCGAACATATCCGTCTCAATTGCTATGCACAATGAAAAAGGTTTGCAGCCTGGCTCGGACCTGCTCCGACACCTTCTTCTAGCATGAGGCAGCCGGTGTTTTCGGCTATCTTCTGGAGAGCTTTCCCTGCTCCCGGCGAGTAGAGCACCTGAAACATCAGGATGACTCCAGCATCTTCCGAATCTCCTGACTGGTTAAATACCGGCCTTCTTTGAGATCGTTCAAGGCCTCAGCTATCCGATCCTCTGTCTTCGAATCCAAAGGCTCTTCGTCAAGGGCAATGCCGGCAAGTCGGTCAATAACATCGCTGTAGCTCTCCTCCGGGTAGAGCTTGAGATGATCCAGTCTATCCTTGACCTTTGGATTTATCTCGACCAGCAATGAGGCAGTTGACATGTGCTAATCATTTGCCTTCAAGGTTAAAAAATGTAGTGAAAAATTCTGACCAAGGCCAGCTTCTAGCGCCCGCCCTCAGTCATAGCCCGTTCCATCTCCCTGGCTACCATCGCTCCGGCCATCCTCTTCTGCACCACCGCAGCCAGGGCCGTGGCAGCTCTCCGGCGGGAGTACTCATCCACCTGCCACTCCAGCCCCTCGTATCCCACGTCCATGAGCATCAGCCCCTCAGCAGGGGCCGTGGGCGCGCCGTGATTCAGCTCCGGGCGGAGAAGGTCTGAGAACCATTGGCTATCCTTCTGCCCTGCCCCCACTTTATCGAGGGCTCCCACGATCTTTCGCACCATATTCCACAAAAAGCCGTCCGCACGGATATCGAAGACAAAAAGGCCACCCTGCTCAGAGATCTCAAGCTTCTGCACGCACTTCACCGTGTCAACCTTGGCCGATGAGAAGTTTCGAAAGTCATGCTGGCCCAAAAGCTGCTCTGCCGCAGAGCGCATCTTTTCCAGATCGAGGCCCGGATGCCAGAGTAAATATCGATACTCTCTCCACTGGGCGTTCCAGCGAGCGCTAAAACCTATGGGAGCCAAGGCCCAGGCCCAGGTCCAGATGTCCCTGGGCAGCCTGCCATTCACGCAGCGGGGCCGGGCCAGCTTGGCCTTGTCCTCATCTATCCAGAAGTCTATCACCTGGCCAAGAGCCGAGACCCCCCTGTCGGTCCTGCCGGCATAACAGAAGTCTCCGTGGATGACGCCAATTTGAGATAACGCTTTGCGAACCTCTGAGTCGACTGTGACCAAATCCGGCTGCCGCTGAAAGCCGTAGTACCCGTCTCCGATGTAGGCCAGCTTGAGGGCGATCTTCATCCTAGACTTCTCTTGGGTCCGTGATGTAGCCTGTGATGGCGCTGGCGCCAGCCGTGGCGGGCGACGCCAGATAGACGAAAGCCTTGGGGCTTCCCTGCCTTCCTACGAAGTTGCGGTTCGACGTCGAGAGGCAACGCTCGCCAGCGCCCAGGAGCCCGAAGCTTCCTCCCATGCATGGCCCGCAGCAGGCAGACTCAACCATCGCTCCCGCCTCCATGAACCTCTCGACAAGACCGGCCCGCAGGCACTTCATGTACTCCAAGCGGCTCGCCGGAACGACTATCATCCGCACCCCCTTCGCCACAGGCTCGCCCCTCATCATCTCTGAGGCGAGCAGCAGATCCTCGAATCTGCCGTTTGTGCACGAGCCCAGGAAGACCTGATCTAATTTGGTCTCCGGAACCTCGCTGATAGGCCTGACGTTATCGACGTTATGCGGCAATGCAACCTGCGGCTCGAGGTCGCTCACATCCCAGCTCCTCTTCGAGAGGGCGGCATCCTCATCGCTCTTGACAATTCCCTCTCGAATAGCAGACCGATCCTGCACCCGCTCCTCCAGATATTTTACGGCGGTCTCGTCAGTCTCAAATATTCCGGCCTTGGCCCCCATCTCAATTGCCATGTTGGAGACTGTCATCCTCTCAGGTATGCTCATCCGCTCTGTTGCCTCGCCCCTGAACTCGCACGCCAGATAGTTTGCCCCATCCGCCCCGATGTCTCCGATTATCCTCAGCACAGCATCCTTGGATGTCACACGCTCAGGCAGCCGTCCTGAAATCATCAACTGCAAAGTCCTCGGAACCATGAACCAGAGCTTGCCCGTGGCAAAGACCGACGCCATGTCCGTGGACCCGATGCCTGTGGCAAATGCCCCCAGGGCTCCATATGTGCAGGTATGCGAGTCCGTCCCGACGACGATATTCCCTGGAAGCACATGCCCCTTCTCAGGCAGGACCTGATGGCAGACCCCGCAGAATATATCATAATTCAAGATCGACTGCTCGCGCGCGAACTCGCGCAGCATGATGTGATTCTCAGCAGCCTTGAGGCTGTCTGCGGGCACCTGATGATCGAAGAGCATGACGATCCTGGAAGGATCCCATACCTTCCCATCCCTGCCCGCAATCTCATAGAATCCCTTGACAGCCAGCGGTCCGGTGATGTCATGAATCATGGCAGTATCGATGCTGGCCATGACAAACTCTCCGGCACTTGCCTCCCTTCCGGAGGCCTTGGAGAATATCTTCTCAGACAGGGTTTGGCCACTCATGCCAAGGGCCATCTCGTCCATGATAAATAAATCTTGACCTCATCATCAGCCGAAAACTCTTCAGACCATTTCAAAGCCTTTAAATAAATCCGGCATTATCAACGATGTACACAAAATTACATTTTAGCCTAAGAATGGAGTGTCCCTGATGAAGATCAAGTATCTGCTCGACGAGGAAGAGATCCCAAAGAAGTGGTACAACGTAGCCGCCGACATGCCCACGCCCCTTGACCCGCCTCTGCACCCTGGGACGCTGAAGCCATTGAACGCCTCCGACATGGAGATGATCTTTCCAAAAGCCCTGATCAAACAGGAGATGAGCACTGAGCGCTGGATAGACATCCCGGAGGAGGTACGCGACATCTACAGGCTCTGGAGGCCCACTCCCCTTTACAGGGCTGCAGCTCTTGAGAAGGCGCTTGGGACCCCGGCCAGGATCTACTACAAATACGAGGGCGTAAGCCCGGCTGGCAGCCACAAGCCCAACACAGCCGTCCCACAGGCCTACTACAATATGAAAGAGGGAATAGAGAGGCTGGCAACGGAGACAGGAGCTGGCCAGTGGGGCTCGGCTTTGTCCTTAGCCACGTGCCTCTTTGGCCTGAAGTGCACAGTCTACATGGTCCGCTCCAGCTTCGATAGCAAGCCTTATCGGAAGAGCGCCATGCGCGTCTGGGGCGCAGACTGCTACTCAAGCCCCTCGGATAAAACCAATTTCGGCAGAAAGATCCTCTCAGAGATGCCGGATACGCCCGGCTCCCTCGGGATAGCCATCTCTGAAGCAGTTGAGGATGCTGCCTCTCATAGCGACACCAATTATGCCCTCGGGTCGGTTCTAAACCATGTCCTCCTCCACCAGACGGTCGAAGGCCTGGAGCTCCAAAAGCAGTTTGAACTGGCAGAGGACAGCCCTGATGTCATGTTCGGATGCTGCGGCGGAGGAAGCAACTTCCCTGGAATGATCTTCCCATTCATCCCCGACAAGATGGGTGAGCGGAAGGATCTACGCATGGTAGCATGCGAGCCTACTGCCTGCCCCACACTCACAAAAGGGCTTTATGCCTACGACTTCGGCGACACCGCAGGCATGGCTCCTATTCTCAAGATGTACACACTCGGGCACGACTTCATTCCGCCTGGAATTCATGCAGGAGGCCTGCGCTACCATGGGGATGCGCCGCTGCTCTGCAACCTTGTCCACGACGGCCTGATCGAGGCCATGGCCTTCCAGCAGACCGAGGTCTTTGAGGCAGCGACCCTCTTCGCCAGATGTGAGGGAATAATTCCGGCCCCAGAGGCATCTCATGCCATCAAGCCTGCAATCGACGAGGCCAGAAGGTGCAAGAAGACCGGAGAGGCCAAGACCATATTCATCTCCCTGTCAGGACACGGCCATTTTGATCTGGCGGCCTATGATGCTTTCAACGACGGCAAGCTCGTTGACTACGAATATCCTGCAGATCTGGTCAAGCAGTCCCTGGCAAAGCTACCAAAGGCATGACCGGGGAGAAGGTCGCAAGAATAGGATTCCTCATAAACCCCATAGCCGGCATGGGTGGAAGGGTCGGACTGAAGGGAACAGACGGCCTGGCAGTCCTGGCTCTGGCCAGAGGGGCAAGGCCTCAATCAAAAGAGCGAGCTCTGGCCTGTCTGCGTCTTCTCTCTCCGGAGCGAGAAGGCCTCCATTTTTTAACTGCCGGCGGAGAGATGGGAGAAAACGCGCTTGCAGAGTGCGGCCTGAGATATGAGGTGGTCTACAGCCCTCCAGAGGATTCCGGCCCGGATGACACCAGGGCCGCATGCCGCGAATTTGCAGAAAGGAATGTCGACCTCATGCTCTTTTGCGGAGGCGACGGAACGGCACGCGATGTTGCCGCCACCGCAGGAATGCTGCCAATCCTGGGAATCCCGGCTGGGGTCAAGATGCATTCAGGTGTATTTGCAATCAGCCCCCAGGCCGCGGCTGAGCTGGCTTTAGGATACGCTCGCGGCCTTATCAAGGCAAGGGAGACTGAGATCATTGATGTTGACGAGGATCGCTACAGGGCTGGAGAGCTTCAGACGAGGCTTTATGCCGTTGCTCGAACTCCTTATCTTCCTGCGCTTGTCCAGGAGAAGAAGAGGATCTACTTATCAGGAAGCGAGGAAGAATTCAAGGATCAGATAGCCCTCTTTGCCTCCGAGTTCATGAGGGACGGCTCGGCTTACATCATTGGCGCCGGCACAACAACCGCCAGGATAGCAGAGCGAATGGGCATCGAGAAAACCCTCCTGGGGGTTGATGTGATAAAAAACGGCAAACTCCTGCAAAAGGACTCATCTGAAAAGGATCTCCTGGAGTTGCTCGATAAAGAGGCGAGCGTGAAGATCATAGTCAGCCCCATAGGCGCTCAGGGATTCATACTTGGCCGGGGAAGCCAGCAGATCAGCCCGGCGGTCTTGAGGCGCGTTGGTGAGGAGAATCTGATAATAGTATCAACCCCTCACAAGCTGGCAGAACTGTCACGTTTGCTTGTAGACACCGGCGACCAGCAGCTCGATGCCCTTTTGGTCAAAAAAAGGCTTGTCGTCACTGGCTATCGCATGGCTGTTAGAAAAGAGACGGCTGCTGCATCGCTTACATAATGCAGTTATCAAATTAATATATAACTATTTTTATGTTTACTGTGTGTAATAACGCCAGGCATGCATGATATATTTGCCGTAGAGTATCCAGATTAAAACAAATATTCCAAAAATGATGTAGAGGTTGGTGATATACACCAACCACTGAAGAAGACGCATCTTCTTCTCGGGCGTCCCAAACCAGTCTTTTGCCTTTCGCTCGAACCAGTTTGCCATTATTCAGGGTTTATGCAGTAGCCTTTGCTGCGGCTTCGATTTCCGCCAGCTTCTTGGCTTCCTCTGCGGCGGCTTTTCTCTCGGACTTGCCCTTGAGCATCTTCATCTTGACCAGGTTGTCCCTATCCATCTCCTCCAAGGCCATGGAGATGAACTTGATGGTCAGCTTAAGGTCAGGAACCACCTTGAACTCCAGAGCATTGACACGCCTCTTGGTGCTGTCGATATCCTCGAGCAGCCTTATCATGCCTGTCTCTACCTCTGCAGCCAGGATGATCTTATCCAGCAATACCTCGTAGGCATCTGCAGCCTCATCGATGGCCGCACTGGTCCCAATGATGCCGTAGCCTCGCTCGAACATCTTCTTTTGCACGGCTTCTGCCGTGATCTTGGGAACCACTACACCCATGATGTTTCTGGATTCAAGCTGGATGGTCGGCTCTTTTTGAAGGGAATAGGCCACGCTTCCGATGGCAACTGATCCCTCCGTGGCCGTAGCCATTTGAAGTCTCTGCTCAGCTTTGAGCAGAGCTTCAACCAGCTCTTTCCTGACTGTCTTGGCCTTGTTTAGCACCTCGAAGAACTCAATCATAAGGCCGTCACGCTTCATTTTGAGAAGCGAATGCCCAGTTTGTGCGACCTTCATTCGTCTCTTGAGAGCGATCAGGACCGCCCTGGTCGGTTTTGTTCCAGGAATTATGGGCATGATCTCACTTCTTCGCTGCGCTTGCTGCGTACTTGGGGTGGTATTGCTTGATGAATTTGTCGTCAATCCTGGTAAGCATTGTTTCCGGCAAATCAGCCAGTAGATCCCATCCGATCTGGAGGGTATCGAAGATAGATCTATCTTCATCTCTGCCCTGATTGACGAATCTCTTCTCGAACTTATCGGCGAACTCCAGCACCAATTTATCGCGTTCCGAGAGAGCCTCTTTGCCCACGATGGCTGCCAGGCCGCGCAGATCATTGCCCTCTGCATAGTAAGCATAGAGCTGATCCGATACTGCCCTGTGATCCTCGCGGGTGTGGCCCTTTCCGATACCTGAGTTCATCAGCCGGGAAAGAGATGGTCTGATGTCCACGGGCGGATAAATACCCTTTCTGTGCAGCTCTCGGGAGATGAGGATCTGGCCCTCGGTGATATATCCGGACAGGTCCGGGATCGGGTGAGTGATGTCATCTCCGGGCATGGTCAGGATGGGGAACTGGGTGATAGAGCCCTTCTTGCCCCTGATGATGCCTGCTCTCTCATACTGGCATGCCAGGTCGGTGTACATGTATCCGGGATAGCCACGTCGTCCGGGCACCTCTTCACGAGCAGCCCCCATCTGTCGGAGCGACTCGCAGTAGTTGGTCATGTCCGTGTAGATGATGAGCACGTGCATGTCCAGATCGAAGGCCAGATACTCGGCGGTGGTCAGTCCCAGCCTGGGTGTCAGAATTCTCTCCACAGCCGGGTCGTCGGCCAGATTGAGGAAGACCACAGCCCTCTCCAGAGCACCGGTCCTCTCGAAGTCTTGCAGGAAGTGCTGAGCCTCTTCGTTGGTGATGCCCATGGCGCAGAAGATAACTGCGAAGGACTCGGCTTCGCCCAATGCCTTGGCTTGCCTCGCAATTTGCAGAGCAAGGTCGTTGTGGGGCAGACCTGCACCAGAGAAGATGGGCAGCTTCTGGCCACGCACCAGGGTGTTGGTGCCGTCGATTGTGGAAATGCCGGTCTGGATGAAAGCGCGCGGCTTCTCACGGGAAGCTGGGTTGATGGCAGCTCCGGCGATATCTCTCAAAACCTCAGGCACGATCTCAGGGCCGCCGTCTCTGGGCTTTCCGGATCCGGACAGAACGCGTCCCACGATGCCGGGAGACAGTGGCATCTTGATGACGTCTCCGGTGAAACTGACTGCAGAATCCTTGGACAGACCGCCGGTTCCCTCGAATATCTGAACGACTACGATATCATCAGAGGAATCCAGTACCTGTCCTCTCTTCAGATCTCCGCCAGTTCTGATCTCGACGAGCTCCATGTAGCCCACTGGCTCGGTCTTCTCTACGAAGATGAGTGGTCCGGAGATTTCAGTAATAGTCTTGTATTCCTTGGTCATTTTGAACCCTCCTCACTTCAGCGCCTTGAACTCGCTGTCCATCTGAGCCAGAACCTTTGCCAGGATGGGCTCATACTCTGCCTCCAGCCTTACCTTGGCCAGAGCATCCTTGGATGGAACAGATGTGATCTGGGCCACGGGTATGCCCTTCTGGACTGCCTCGAAGGCGTAGTCCCTGTACTTCAGGATGGCCTCCAAGAGGTCGAACTGCTTCTTGTAGGGAGAGAAGGTATCCACGGGATGGAATGCGCTCTGTGCCAGCCAGAAGTTGATGATCATCCTTGCCACTTCCAGTGTGACCTGCTGATCCTCAGGCAGGGCATCGGAACCGACAAGCATCACTATCTCTTCCAGTTCGGCGTTCTCCTGCAGTATGGCCATGGCGCGTCTCTTGTTCTTGTTCCAGTTCGGGCTGACGTTCTCCACGAACCAGGGCTCTAGGTCCAGGTCATACAGGGAGTAGGAATCCAGCCAGTTGATGGACGGGAAATGCCTGCGCTGTGTCAGCTTGGAGTCCAGTGCCCAGAATACCTTGACCATTCTCAGTGTGTTCTGAGTAACGGGCTCGGTGAAGTCTCCGCCGGCCGGGGAAACGGCGCCCACGATGCTAACTGAACCCTGACCGCCGTTTAAGACCTCGGCACGTCCGGCACGCTCGTAGAAATCGGCGAGCCTGGCACCCAGGTATGCGGGATAGCCTTCTTCACCAGGCATCTCTTCCAGACGCGAGCCCATCTCTCTCATGGCTTCTGCCCATCTGGAAGTGGAGTCTGCGGTCATCAGGACGTCGAAGCCCATATCTCGGTAGTACTCTGACGTGGTCATTCCGGTGTAAACAGAAGCCTCACGAGCAGCCACAGGCATATTGGAGGTATTGGCGTAAACAATGGACCTCTCCATCAGGGGCCTGCCGGTCCTTGGATCTTGCAGCTCGGGGAACTCATGCAGCAGATCGGCCATCTCATTGCCGCGCTCGCCGCATCCCACGTAAACCACAATGTCGACATCTGCCCACTTGGACAGGGTCTGCTGCATAACCGTCTTCCCGGTACCAAATCCGCCAGGAATGGCTGCCGTTCCGCCCTTGGCCAGGGAGAAGAATCCGTCTATAACCCTCTGTCCTGTTCTCAGGGGAATGGTGGGTGCCAGTTTTGCTGTCACAGGTCTGGCTCGTCTTACCGGCCACTTGTGCATCATGGTGAGCTTTGAATCGTCCTCAAAGACGAGAACAGTCTCATCGACGGTGAAGTTCCCGGAGTAGATCTCCTTGATGGTTCCGCCCTTTTGATTGGGTGGGACCATGATCTTATGCTTGATGAGCAATTGCTCCTGAACCTCGCCAAAGGCCTGGCCGGGCTTTAGGACATCGCCCTTCTTAGCTATAGGCTTGAACTCCCACTTCTTCTTGTGGTCGATACCGTCTACGAACAGACCTCTGCTGATGAAGTCTCCGGAGGCCGCCGCCAGCGCGGGTAGTGGCCTTTGGATACCGTCGTAAATCTGGGTCAGAATGCCTGGACCCAGCTGGGCCACCAGGGGGGCACCAGTCTCCTTGACGGGCTCGCCGGGTCTGACGCCGCCCGTATCTTCGTATACCTGAATGATATGTTTGTTGCCGGAAATGCCGATGACCTCGCTCATCAGGCCTTCCTCGCCGACCAGGACCAAGTCGTACATGGAAGCCTTCAGGCCTGTAGCCTGAACTAGTGGTCCGGCGACTCGCTTAATTTTCCCTACTTCCATAAATCAACACCTATTGCCCTTTTAATCTTCTCTCTCATCTCTGTGCTCTGCTCGGTTCCTATAGAAATAACGGTAGGCTTGGTAGAATCGGAGAGCTGCTCTTGAAGCCTCTTTGGCAGCTTCTTGTAATCCGATTGCTTCAACACCAGAATTCCCACATTAGAATCAGCCATGACCTCGCCGATCTTTGAGACCATCTGCTCTTCGGTGTCCGCGGCATAAGATTTCTTGACACCTGCCAGATTGAACCCGAGGACGCTCTCGCTACCTCCCACAAAAGCAATCTCCATTTTTAAGCCACCACCACTTGCTCCTCTACGAGTTCAGCAGGAAGTCCGGCTTCTTTTCCTCTCGCAATCTTCCTGATGTTGGAGACTTCAGTCTCTTTGCTCACCATATATCCGAGCACAGGCAAGATGGATAACGGATGATAGTTTGAGAGAGCCCATGCATACCGGATGAGATATGCTCTTAGCCTGGCCTCAATTCTGCTGACCGCATCTAGATCTGTCGTTGCGATATCAGATATCGAAGACCAGAAGGGGTACCCCTCCAGACCGCGCAGGAACTCCCCGAAAGGCTGGCCAGCCATGCGGCTAAGCTCATCATGCAGATTGCCTCCGGGGATAATGTTCTCTTGAATAACGGCAGCATCGACGCCTGCCTTGTTCATCCTGAAGAGTGTGATCAGATTTTTGATATCGATTTCTCTTCGGACGTACTTGAGCAGCAGGCCTCCGCCCACTGATAGAGTGCCACCCACGGATCGCTCCAATCTGAAGTAATAGAGCTTGTCCAGGGCGTTCTCGAGCGATGCCAAATTCTTGCCGTCGTATTGCGCCAGCGCGCTGGCATAGTCGGTCCCATCAAAGGCCGAGATTATCTCGGAAATGGACCCCTTCTTGGCCAGCTCATCGAGATACTCTGCGGATAATTCACCAGCAGGCACGAGATGTTTTGCTATCTCTGTGTCGGCTGCCCCATAGAACTTGCCCCGCAGGATGGTCTTGATGTTCCATACATCCCAGCGTCTCAGGTACTCCAGAATCAGGAATGAAGGCTCATCTATGGCGACCTCCTCCAGCTTCCTGAAGGTCTTTGCCAGATTGGCAAAAGTCGCATGCTCAATAAGCTCCACGCCGGAGTAATCCTTGGAGAGCGCGTCGATCTCATCCTTATACTGGGTTTCTTCCAGGTATCTAGCGATCTCGGAGAGATCCATGCTCATCATCCTGGGGTACATCTCTGCTGGGATGAGCTTGGTCTTCATCGCCCGGACTCTGCCCGTGATGTAAGCGTACTTCACCGGTACACCGAACTTCGGCAAACGTAGTACAGGCATCGTCCTCACCCGAATAAGATCCTGGAAACCTCTTTCATGTGGTTATTAAAGACCTCACGCGCAAGAGTTTCGTAGGTTAAATCGTAACGCAGAGCTCCATCACTGCTCTCAATCACAGCGCCGCCGATGATGTCCAGGTTCCCGCCGTAATTTGAGGCGAGAGAGGTGATGAAGGCCTCATCTCTCTTGTTGGAGAAGACCTTCATCGCCTTGAGATCGTAAGGCTCGAGCAGCTTGGTGAGCATAGCCTCATTATCTTTCTTGGGAAGATTCTGCATTTTTACAAGCAGTTTCATCCTGGCCTGCTCTAAGAGATCCTTGTGAACATTCAGCTCCGCCCTCTTTACCTCGAGATTGGCGCTGGAGATCTCCCTGCGCTCTATTGCCTCAACCGAGTGTCCGACCTCTGATTCCTTCCTGGACTTTATCTCTGCGGCACGTTCCCTAGCTTCATTGAGTATCCTGTCAGCTTCTTGGGTCGCTTCGCTGGTTATCTGAGCGACCTTGTCCTTGCTGGTTGCCAGGACTGACTCAACCACTGCATCTAGTGCCATTGCCTCTCACCTTGGAAATGGCCGGCTTAAGGTGTCACGATTCCAGCAAAGGGTGTCCAGGCGAACATCAGAATCAACGATACTGCGAGGCCGAAGATGATCAGGGTCTCGGGCAGAAGCATGAGGAACAGACCCTTGCCCAGGAATCCGGGCTCCTCAGCCACTACGCCAACCACAGCGGCGCCAATGCCCTGTTCACCCATACCAGCACCAATGCCTGCTAATCCAGTAGCCAGGCCTGCGCCAACAGCCAACAATCCATACAACGATCCTGCATCTGCTACTAACGCCATTTTCCTCAATCCTCCTTTATATGAATATTACAAATTGCTTTTCGCATCTCAATACGAACTGACATGTTCATGCTTTCAGGAACCTCCGGACATGTCCGAAGGGGCTGTACTCAACTCCACCGCCTTTATTGCTGTAGAACTTCGTAAACATCTCCACATAATGCAACCTGAGCGGATGCATGAAGGGGGAGAGAATTCCCAGCAGCAAGTTGATGAAGTGAACTGACACCAATACCAAGAGGCCTACAATGATAGCAAGCGTGGTGAACTCAGCGCTATCTCTCGCTCCGCCGCTGAGCATAGGCATTATGACATAGAATGCCAACTGGTTAGCGGCATAGGCCAGACCCACCGACGCGAGGCCGATGGCCAGAAGCCTCAGGTATGAGACCAGATTGCTCAGATAGAACGGCACATGCGCCAGACCCATAGGACCTTCCGGACCCATGACCAGCATCACCATGGAGACAAGTATAAAGATGCCGCCCAAGATTACCATCGACATCTGTCCCATGATCAGACCCAGCAGAGCTATGGTAAGGAATACCTGGAAGAGCAACACAGGCAACTTCTCGAAATAGGCGTGCTTCTTCTCACCGTAGCCCAAAAACGTCTTGATGCCCAAGATGGAACCGACGCTGCAATGAATGACGCCGATAAAGATACTGGTTCCGATCAACAGCAAAACCGCATTAGTCGCCAGCCTATCCAAGGGGAATATGCCTAAAGGCCCCAATCTCCCCAGCGATCCAAAGACACCTTCACCGAAATAGAGACCAGCCTCCTTTGCCAGCTCTATCTCATGTTCAGGCAAGTGTCCCATGATCTTGCCCCATAGACCCAGGGGGCCAAAGATCTCGCCGAAGAATATTCCGAATATGGTGGCCCAAACACTTCCAATCATAACCACGTTGATCAATTGCTGCCAGCCTGGTGTTCTGAATTTCTTCTTGAGAAGTACCAGAACAAGGAAGATCATAATGCCATAGCCGACATCCCCCAGGATCATGCCGAACATGATGGGGAAGAATACGAATATAAGCAGCGACGGATCGAACTCCTTATACTCGGGAATGGCGAACAGCTTGGTGATCAGCTCATAAGGTTTGACTAAGCTGGGGTTATCCATCTGGGTTGGTATATCTTCGCCCTTCTCCGCCAGTTCATCAGCTTCTTTGTCTGCGATCAACGAAACTTCTAGCTTGCCGCCTGCGGCGCTCTCCAGTTCGTTCTTGAGCCTGCTGAACTGATCCGATGGAACATACCCATCGATGACAAAGGCATTTGCCGTCTCAGCGAACCTGAGTGGAGCCTCAGTCTTCTGGGTCTGCATGGACAGAAACTCGTCTGTCGCCAGCATCAGATCTTCATTCTGCTTCTTGATATCGACCAGCTTCTTTTGAAGGGGTCCTTTCTCCGCCTCCAAATTTTTTATGCTGCTTTCCTGAGCAGCAATAGCCGAGTCCACATTTCCTTCCAGCTTGGGAACGGACGTTTCAGAAAATCCGTGCTCTGAAAGAACAGCAGACACTTCGCTGGCCTTATCTGCAGGCACAAACACTGCTACTTGAGTTGCATTCTTGGCGCTTCCGGTATAGA
This sequence comes from Methanothrix sp., assembly GCA_041305505.1. Classification (GTDB taxonomy): domain Archaea; phylum Halobacteriota; class Methanosarcinia; order Methanotrichales; family Methanotrichaceae; genus Methanothrix. The sequence goes on from JBFYLF010000003.1 coordinate 13,886, forward strand.
TCTCGTTTACCGGTGAGACTCTCGCTACATCGGCCTCAATAGGTGTGGCCACTGTTCCCACGAAAGTCGCCAGAGAATCATAACCATGGTAAGATTCCAAAGGCAGCGGCAAAACAGCTAAAGGAGTCAAGGATCTGATCGTATCCTGCTTGGACTTGACCTCTGCATCGATGGCGGTGATGCGCTCGTATGTAGCGGTGACATCTGCACCGACATTATTGAGGAGATTGTCCATCTCGGAGATGATCTGGCTCTCAGGGAAGGTCTTATCCGGTGCCTTGTTCTTCAGATCAAGATATCTGGTGACCGATCTGAGCTTGATGAGAGCCTCGGAATATTCCTTAGCTTTGCCGATTGGCTTGCCAATTTCAAACTCTGCTTGGTTGCCGTTATAATTGACAATATGAAGCAAGCGCAACTCATGCAGCTTCTCTACAACTGGAGATATTACATCTTTTGACCCGGCGACAACTACACGACTCATGTTAACGGGTCTAAGCATGCAACAACCCCATAAACTCCTTTAATAAATATTCAACTGCTTTGTCCAGCTTGGCATTGGCACTGCCGCTCATTGAGCTGACGTTCTTCTCCCCGCTGCTAACGATAGAAGCTTTTTTGGTCTTTACGTCGCTCTCAGCTTTAGCAATGCTCTTGTCATAGTAGTCCTGTGCATCAGTCTCGGCGGATTTGACGAGGTTTGCAGCTTCGGTAGTGGCAGCGGCTATCTTCTTTTCCTTCTCTTCCAAAGCTTGCTGGACAGCAGCTTTGGCTTCAGCCTCTGCCGATTTGATTTTCGATAAGATATCGTCTCTAGCCATCTGATCCCTCTACATGTTCCCTCACTACACCTCTTCTGATTTCAAACAGCGCTACATCACTGTTGGCTCGTGATAAACGTCTCAACCATCCTCATCTACCAATATAAACTCTTCGGTTTTGATAAAGAGAGTTGCAACTAGAATCTCGTTCCTCTCAATATCCCCAATATTTTAACGCTGTATCCAGCTCTTTGTGGTCTTTTGCATATTCTTCGAGGGGAATATTCTTCTGCCAGGCCTCGGCAGCCTGAATCATTGCCCGAGCACCGGCTGCAGTTCCGCCGGGATGGCCGTGCACCCCTCCTCCTGCTTGAACTATGCAATCTATGCCGTAGCCGACTAGATTTCCATGAACCTTTGAGGGGTATACACCTCCTGATGCGACAGGAAAGACCCTCTTATAACCATTCCACTCCTCTCGCAGTGCATCGCGTGAGCGGTCGTTCTCCAAAGTATCCCCTGCCATCTTTCCAATGTAGCTTCCGGTGTGAAGATTGGTTCCGCCGCACATCCGAACGAGCTTTGATATGACGGGCATGGAGATGCCATGGCCCGGGTCCCTTGTAAAGGCCCCGTGCATTGTCCGGTGAACATGGATTGGAACCTTGAGGTTCCTGGAGAGTTGCTCCAGAGCAGAGAAGCCTGCTGTAAGCACATCGATCATGACCATATTGGCGCCGTGGTCCACTGCCTTCATAGCCCGCTCAAGTATGATATCGGCTCCTGCTGTGACATTGACAGCATAGAAGGCCTTCTTTCCCGTTTCTTTCTCCACTTTGTCCAGAGCGGCCATCACTGCCTCGAGCCTTGGGATGAGAGGGCAGAAGCTCTGATCGGTGAGAGTCTCATCGTCCTTGACAAGATCGAGACCACCCCTGACGGCCTCCGACGCCACAGCAGCAGTACCCGCCGGATCGAGTCCCACCTTGGGCTTGACTATGGTCCCGACCAGGGGGCGGTCGAAGACGCCCAATATCTTCCGCGCATCTTCAATGCCGCAGCGCGGCCCCTTATGCGCTCGCAGAAGGCTCTTTGGGAATATGATATCCTGCAGCCGAACCTTCTTCAGGGCTCCCAGGCCGAAGAGGTTTCCCGCCACCACCGAGAGGTACTGGGGGATATTTCCAGGCTCGAATAGCTCCTCGGGAAAGCCGATCTCAACATCATAGCCCTCTGCGGATATGACCCGGGCGGCCAGGGGGTTGTCCTCGCCACGAACAGCTGTCCAGGTTCCAGTGGACTGCTCGGCGGCGATGGCCTGCGCGGCCTTCTGGATGGGGAGGTCTGTTTCTACGTGGTATTTTGCTACAAGTTCCATAATATCGCTCCTGATGACTATCAAAAGCCAGCTGTGCCTCTCTGCCCTGAGACTAACGAATCCCTCCTCAGAACAACATTGAGGCTTAATTGGCCGCTTTTGGCCATAGATGAACCTCAGGCAGATATAAGAACTTCTGCCGGAGAGGCTTGTGGTGAGCGTATCACAATACTCTTGACCAAATGCACCCATCAGTGGTGCACAGACACCTTATATATCGCATTCCTGGCAGTTTGCCGGGAAGGGAACGGTTAGGAATATCCTCGAATTGCATAGAGAAGGTATAAAGCAAGGTAAGATCCCCCAATCACAATTCAGTACCTGGAGATCTATTTCAAGCATGTGCCCTGCCTGCTTGCGGAACCGAGACGTTTTCTGAGGAGAATTCTGGCAAACAGCAATTATAGGATTGAATATACAATTATTCAGAGCAGGGCAACATCTTTATTATCGAAGAAAAACTTACAGACTGCTAAAAAATATGAGGAGAATCTGATGGCTGAAGGCATAAATGATCACACTCGATACATCGTCGATCTGAGGCGCCACATGTGGATGGGTGGCATCGAGGTGGAATTGCGGCGGCTCATCTGGCAGATTGCCGTTGTCGGCAAATACATTTCTGCAAAAATCCACGAATCCAATCGCAAGCTGGCCGGCTTAAAGAATGTTTACGGCGAGGATCAACTGGCTTTGGACCGCATTTCCGA
>JBFYLF010000004.1:0-16333 GCA_041305505.1 Methanothrix sp.
GCACGCTTTGAGCTGCCTGAGACCAAGGTCAAGTGGCCGACGGAGCAGAGGGGCGGAGAGGATGGAAGAATCTCGTGCATCAAGTCCGAAAGAGAAGAGTGCAGGTAAAGAGGGCTTTTTAGTCTTCTTTGATCAGGAGAACGGGGACTTCAGACTGCAGCACAACCTTTTCTGCGACGCTTCCCAGGATGTATCTCTCAACTCCGGTGCGGCCACGGCTCCCCAGGATCAGCAGGTCGGCCTCAAGATCCCGTGATAGCCTGAGAAGCTCCTGGCTCGGGCTACCCTGGGAGATGATCTTGTGGCAGGGCACATTCGCCTCTCGGGCACGATCCTCTGCGAAATCGGTCGCCTGCTTACCCTCCTCTTCCATCAGCCCTATGATCTTCTCTTTGATGCCGGGAATCATTGCGTATCCTGGCAGGTGGGAGATACGGGAGACGTCCACCACGTAGATGGCAATTATGCTGCCGCCGGCACGCCTCGCCATGTCTATGCCAACGAGGACAGCCCTCTTGCTCATATCCGATCCGTCAGTTGCTATCAAGATCTTCTTCATCATTGAGTCCACCGGCATTTGCTCATTCTTAAGGCCCACCTGATTCTTTTACCTTTCCAAGGAATCATTTAAAAGCCAGGAAAGAAGGAATGAATGGCCAAATGCATGGAGTGGATTGGAGTTGGATTTCAATGGAGCTCTCACGCCTTTATGAGCTTCATGAGGGCGGCGTCTCAGAGGTTGGAAGGTGCCGGGAGTTCAACAGAGAGGCATCCCTATTCCTGCAGAGGCTTGAGGAGATGGGTGCTGACGATCTGGCTGACAGGGTCATGGAGCTTGTTGCCGGGTGCAATCCGAAGGACTTCTCTCCCTGTGACACAAGGATGCGCACAAAAGGATCTCTGGAACGCTTGCAGGAGCGGGTTAAAGAGAAGCTCCGTTAAAATTCGTATGGCTCTGCTAGATATTATTCTCTCTGTATTTTAAAAATAAACCTATGGCCATCACGAGGCTGAGGAATGATACGGCATTCGCTATGATCAGAATAGGGTCCTGAATGTGAATTCCATAGAGCAGCCACAGCAGCATTCCGAAGGCGAACTGGATGAGCATGAAAAGGCTCACATCTTTTACCGATCTAGTCTTTCGAATCTTGATTATCTGGGGCACAAAGCCGAACATGGTCAAGAGGGCTGCTCCCGAGCCTATCAATTCCCATTCCATCAGCCTTCCGCTGAGATCTTTAAAGTATATTAGCCTAGCATCTCCCAAGTCCTGCATACAAGCCATCCATCTCTTTCATGCAATTAGCCCGAGGGGCCGCTTAGTCCAGGAGTATCAATGCGAATAGCTCGACTGTCTCTTTTGTGCTCTTGAGAACCTGTGGCTTGTAGCCGGCATTCGTAAGCGTCTTGAAGACATCTATTCCGCAGGCCTCCATAGATGGCCTCATAGTCTCCCTGTTCTTGCATTTTATGCTGTCCAGGGGAAAGATCGCCTGATCCTTTTTGTGCATCTCCTCTACAACGCATGTCTCGCAGAGGGAGCAGGGCAGGGCGCTCATTCCAAAGGCCTTGTAGCAGCCAGCCAGAAAGGCAGCCCTCTCGAGATCTGCGACCGTCTTTTGCATCTTGACGGCGGAGTTGGAGAGAGCCCTCGTCGCGTGCTTTTGTCCGGTCTTGGGATCTGGCTTTACCTCGAAGCGGGCAAGAGCAGCATTCCTGTAATCGCCAAGGACGGCCCTTGTCTCCTCGGGAGTGGGGCTGAACGGCGGGCAGCCAAGGTGCTTGCCGTAGTTGTCGCAGCCGTACCGGCACTTGAGCCTGACCCAATCTGATACAACTATCATCTCGACGGGGATGAGCTTGAGATCCTCGTGAACGGCCTTCATCTCCAAAAGAATCTTCTCTGGATCTTTGTTCATAGTCGTCAACATCCTTCTTTGGAATTAGTCGCTTGGAAAATATATATTTTAGTGCACCTGGAAAAACAATGGCAGCCCAGGCACCAAGGCCTGGCGTCTCATTTACTCTATAACAGCTTATCTCTCTTTAAATTCCAGCCGCCCCTGCCAGCTCAAGGCTCTGGTTTCTGTTGCCATTGCCCTCCACCAGGACAACCAGGGCCTCTTTATTCCAGAGATATAGATATCTGATGCTGTTGTCTCCAAGCCGGTCTCTGATCTCAAGGGCTTCGTGGCCACTTATTGTGGCATTGCCATATACAGGCAGTCCGCGGGCCGCCAGCTCGTCGTACTGGGACTTGAAGTTCGAGACAGCATTGTTGGCATTCTCCTCGTCCGTGAGCTGGATCAATGTTATCTTGGCATCATAAGGACCTCTCGGCTCGCCCCATTGATAAATTCCAACAGATGAATTGGCAGGTCCTATATCCAGATCGCCGTAAAAATCCTCGATGTAGTCTGTCATATTCACGCGGCTGTCCATCTCGGGCAAAGCCGCCAGCAATGTGAAGCCCTCCGGCAGATCCTCTCTTGGGACTGCGACGTTCAAGGCAGCCGGTCCTTTCGAGTCGTCTGCCAGGCAGCCTATGGCCGATGCCAGCACCAGAGAGATGAATAATATGCAAATCGTATTCTTCGATATCATGAAGAGCCCTCTGATCCTTTCAAGTGCATAAGGCTTGTGAGCCGGATGATTCGCTTTATCAGCATTGCCTGTCCGCATGGCCTTTCAGATCAAAAACCGAGAATAGACAGAAGGTCTCAGATTATGATTGGATGGGGGAAAACCGGTGTGCTGATCATTTACCGGAAAAGGCTTTATACAATAAACAGGAATAATTATTAAGAATCGAGGTGATCTCAGTGAAGATCCCCATTCTTCTGGGACTCCTTATCTTCATCGCTCTGGTCTTTTCCGGATGCATATCGACACCGGAGAAGAGGAATGAGAATATCACGACTCTGCGAATAGGCTACCAGCCCAGCACCCACCAGATAGCTGAGATGGTTGCAACAGATCTCGGCTGGTGGAAGGCGGATCTGTCGCCTTTTGGGATAAAGGAGGTTCGAGAGTTCGGATTTCCTTCAGGACCTCCTGAGATGCAGGCCATGATGGCAGGAGAGCTTGATATAGCCTACGTGGGAACGTCGCCGCCAATTGCTGCCATTTCCAGGGGGCTCGATGCCAGGATAGTGGCGGCTGTAAACATCAACGGCTCGGACCTGGTCTTGAGGTCTGGGGTTTTGTATGCCGGTCCAGGATCTCTGGCCAGGATGAGGCTCTCCACATTTCCTCCGGGAAGCATTCAAGACATCATCCTGAAGAGATGGTTGATGGAAAACGGCGTCGACATCTCAGAGATGAACATTACTCCCAAGGGTCCGGGAGATGCAGTCTCAGATATAATGTCCGGAAAGGTGGATGCAGTCTTCCTGCCCCATCCGTCCCCGGCCATCATCGAGATGGCTAATAAAGGGCGCTCTCTGGTGGCCTCGGGAGAGATGTGGCCGGGACATGCCTGTTGCAGCCTCGTCGTCAGTAGCAGCCTGATCGAGAATCAGCCGGATCTGGTCGAGCAGATAGTCAAGACGCATATGAAGGCTACGGACTATGTGAACTCCCATCCAGAAGAGGCAGCCCGGATCTATGCCAACCATACGGGCCAGGATCTGGATATGGTAATATACTCCCTAAAATCCTGGGACGGCAAATGGATCAGCGATCCCCACTTGCAGATCTCCTCTACACTCGAATATGCAAGGAGCGGCTGCCAGATGAACATCACAGACCGGTTGCTGACGGAGCAGGATCTCTTTGACACAAGTTTCTACGACAGGGCGAGCTTATCTATTGCATAGACCTGATGCTTTGGAGAGCCTGCTCCCTGGCTTTCTGGATTGAGAAGACTCTTGAGAGGCCAGTGATATCGAAGACGTCTCTGACAACTGGCTGAAGGGCTGTCAGGATCAAATCACCCTTTTTGGGCTTCAGCCTCTTCTTTCCTGCAAGGAGAACTCGCAGAGCAGAGCTGCTTACATATTCAACCTCTGCCAGATCGAGGATTATCCAGGCGGTTTTATCAATGGTTTCATAAAGAACTCTCTCAAACTCGCTTGAGGAATTTGAATCGATCCTTCCGTATACCGCCATTATAAAGATGCCCTCGATCTCGCTGATTGCTATCTTCATGACCGTCTGAAATCCATTCCTTCTGCAAAACAAAGGCCTTCAATCGCTGCTTTCGCGGAAAAATCCTTCAATTGCCTCTTCCTGGTTGGAGGAGATTGAGAAGATCCGGTCGAATCCGGTCATCCTGAATATGTCTTTGACAAAAGGCTGAAAGGAGACCAGCTTCATCGATCCCATCAACTCCCTCTGCTTCTTTAAGGCTGCCAGGAGAACCCGGAGCCCAACGCTGCTTATATAGTCTACTCCGGCCAGATCGATGATTATCTTTGCGTTATTATGATCAATCGCATCCTCTAATTTTTCTTCAACCTCCTTGGAGCTGATTGTATCCATCCTTCCGGAGATCTCAATTATATAAATGTCATCTCTGCTCTTCGTCCATATTTGCATTTATTCCGTCTCCTTGTGAGATCCTATTAAAGGCTTATCCTTTCTCTTTCCTTTCTCTTTTTTTAGCATCAGCCTGTTCTTTCCGTCTTTGAACTCATACTCCATCCGATCGACCAGGGACTTGATGAGATGAATGCCGAGTCCGCCTATGGGCCTCTTCTCCAGATCCGCAGAGAAATCCGGTCTCTCGAACTTCGTCGGATCGAACTGCGGGGCATCATCTTCAATTGAGACATTTAGACTGTCGTCCTCATAGTCGACTGCAATCCCGATTGCCCCAATCGTCCCCTGATATCCATGACGGATGATATTGATGCAGGCCTCCTCCACCGCAAGCTGCACATCCAGTATCTCAAGCATTCTAAATCCGGCCCAGGACATGATCTTATCGATCTGCAGAGTAGCCTTCGAAATCTCTTCATCCCGTGACTCCAATACTAAAAAAGAATGCTTTTTTGCATCTTTAGAGGCTTTGAGGACAACCAGGGTTATGTCGTCGGACTGCTCTCGATCCTCTCTGAAGGCTGACAAATCCGCCAGTATCTTTGCCAGTATCTCCTCTGGCGACAATTGGCATGCCTTGTTGATCGCACCTGTGAGACGCTCAAGTCCGAAAAGCTCTCCTTTGGTGTTCATCGCTTCTGTAACCCCATCAGTGTAAAAGACGGCAACGTCCCCCGGCTCGAATTTAATCGTCCTCTCCTCGTAGCCCACTCCCTCTTTTGCACCCAGGGCAATTCCTGAGGCCGTCTCCTCGATCAACCTGCAGTCTTTGCTCTTGAAGAGCAGGGGCGTCGGATGGCCCGCGTCTGCATACTTAAGTGTGAGGGCCTCTCCGTCGAGGATGCCGAAGAGCAATGTCACGAACATTCCTGCCGTGGCGTCTGATGCTATCATATTGTTGGCGCTCCTCAGCACCTCCGAGGCCATTGACTGATGGGCGGCGCTGGCCCGGATGATCATCCTGGATAGAGCCATGAATAGTGCTGCTGGAATGCTTTTTCCCGCCACATCTGCTATAACCAGCCCATAATTGCCCTCCTGCAGCGAGATGAAGTCATAGAAGTCTCCTCCGACCTCCATTGCGGGAATTGTGACTGCAGCCACCTCGAAGTTCGGAATGCTTGGCGTCTTTTTGGGGATGAAACTCCTCTGGATCTCGGCAGCTACGTGAAGCTCAGTTCTCGACCTCTCGAGCTTTTGCTCCATCAGCCTTCTCTCAGTCGTATCGCGGATTGACTCTATCGCTCCGATTGTATTGCCTATCTCGTCGCATAGAGCCGTGGCTTTCGCCAGGAGGTATGAACCGTGCGGGCCGAATGTAGATATGAATGCCTCGCCGACAACAGCCGTCCCTTCCCTCTTGAAGCCGAAGTACTCAGACTCAAAGCCCTCATGAGGCCTGAGCACCATATCAACCAGGATCGGCCTTTTGTACCCATAAAAGGGAAGAGAGTACTCATAGTCGCCTCTGCCGAGAATATCCTTTGCCATGACGCCCGTGAGGATCTCCATGGCCCTGTTCCATATCATCACCTTTCCATTCAGATCTATGGCCATGATGGCGTCGGGAAGGAAGCTGATGATATCTGACATCTGCTGCTGAGATTCCTTTAAGGCCTCCTCCGCCCTCTTTCTCTGGGTTACATCTCGGGATGAGCATGCAATGTAAACTACATTTCCATCTGAGTCGAGGATGGGATTTGCGGTTGTCTCGACCCAGATGACAGACCCATCTCTCACCCGGACCCTGTACTCAGTTACATCTCTGCTTTTGCTGGTTAATATGCTTCTAAGTGATCCTCGGAGTATCTCGGCATCTTCTGGCTCGACCAGCATCTCGAAGGGCGACCTTCCAATAAGCTCGGATGGATCGTATCCGGCCATTCTGATAGATGGCGATATATACACATAATGAATATCGTGATCCGGTGTGTTCAGATGGATAACATCTGTCATATTCTCTGAGAGGATACGATAGCGCTCCTCGCTCTCCTTTCGTTCTGCCTCCGCTCTCTTGCGTTTGGATATATCCTGGAAGATCACCTGGACGGCATTCTCGCCGCTTTTAAGGCTGAAGGGCATGGATGCTACCTCGACATCTATCGGCTTTCCATCCAGCCTGATGTACCTCTCCTCTATCAGCGGGCAGGACTGGCCTTCTTCTGTGACACGCCTGACCCGGCTCATCACGACCTGATGATAATCCGGATGGACTAACTCCCGGATGGACTTTCCAATTATCTCATCCGGAGTCCTGGCTCCAAGGAACCTGGCTCCAGCCTGGTTTATGTAGAGGACTCTCTCTCTATTTGACAGGAGAATTCCAACAGGGGCTGAGTCGACGAGCTGATGATAGCGCTCTTCGCTCTCACGGAGTGCCTCCTCAGCAGTCCTGATGATTGTTATCTCCTTTCCAACCGACTGGATCTCAATCAAAGAGCCCGATTCGTCATAGATCCCTCGTGCGGTCCATAAGATCCAGCGAATCCCGCTCTCTGTCTTCGAACGGGCTTCATAGGTGATTGATGGGTGGTCGATGGAGATCTTGTCCTTCAATTCGTCAGATGATTTCAGATGGCCCTCGAAGTCGAATTCCTTTATCCTCCTGCCCATGATCTCCTCTTCGCTTCTGGAGAAAAATGAGCTGAAAGAGGCATTGACGAAGTTGACGATCCCATTAGAGCTGTATCTGCAGATCAGGTCTGGCAGGTCTTCCACGACGCCCTTGTAGCGCCTCTCGGATTTGACCAGGTCCTTATGGGCAAGCTGCAAGGCAGAGAGCATATCGTTGATTGATATAGCCAGATGGGCGAGTTCATCTTCCCCTTGAACATTCAAGCATGCCGCAACATCCGGAGCCCTTCCTATGCTTGTGATTCCGGCTGTGAGATTGGCCAGGCGTGAGAGAACTGATCTGTCAAGGTACAGCAATGTCAGTATCAAGAAGAGGAGGCCCGCTAGTGAGAATAGGATCACAAAGCTCTCCATGCTTCTTGCACCCTGCTTATAAAGCTCTCTCGATGCGTTAACACTCATAACCATGAGCGGATTTCCGTAGATATTCGTCAGCAGAGCATAGCCGGCTATGCTCTCGTCATCCAACACTCTGACCTTCACCGGGGAGCTGTATGAAAGCTGGCCCGAAACCTCCAGGATATCGGATGGCATCCTGGGATCGCCCAGCGGATATATGCTCAAATTGAGCTGAGTGATGCCGGAGAGCTTGGCGATCTCTTTTTGAGTTAAAAAACGCCCCAATACCACTCTACCCATGGACGGAGAATTCTTCTTGCTGTTGGTTATGGGGTGGGCAACTATCATCATAGGCTGGCCGGAGAGCAGAATGATGCCGGCAAACCTGCTCTGCTTGTCAAGGCACCCGGGACAAAAGCCGTACAATGACAGCTGTTCTATCAGGTTTTGGGGAACCGATTCAGCCTGTCCGAAAAAGTCCAAGTACCTGGAAAATACGATCTGACCATACGAGTCCAGGAACAGCAGAAGATTGATCTCTGTATTATTCAGGCTGTCATTTGTCAGGCTTCCAGTTGTCATGCTGTAGCTGATGTAGTTCGGATCTCCCGTCTTCATAAAGGCATAAGTGTCATCTCTGGCAGCCCAGAAGTTGGCAATATCGCCAAGGCTGGTCAGCTCATTGGATATGGCGGACAGAGCCCTCTGTACGTCCACCTCTGCATTGCGCTCTTCCAGATCTGAAAAGCTACTCTGAAGCTGCATTTGAGCCGCAATGTAGAGTATCATAATCAGACAAACCAGAAATAATCCAACGACGATCAGCGTCTTATTGCGCAGATTCATAACGATATTCCCTTCTCGAGGCGATCCTGACAATTATTGGGCATCTAATCTAATTAAACATAACTGTTAAATATTCGTTTTCATAGTATTATAGGTTATAGGTACTAATTTAACGGACTTTTTCCATGATGCAATCAAATGTTCTTGCACCGGTTCCGGGATGCAAGAGAACAGAGATCATTCCTTATATCCGGAAGATAGATCTCATGTCGTCCAATTCGTATATCCTCTCCGGAGAGGAGCAGATCTGCCTGATCGATCCGGGGGCCCTGGATGATCAGTGGGATCACCTCGTTCAGAGGATTCTGCCCTTGATTGATGAGAGGCCAAGGCCCGTTGTGATATACCTGACGCACACGCATCTGGACCACTGCTATCAATTGTGCCGCTGCCGCCAGGACAGTGAACTCGGGCCTGTTGCGGTGGCTGTTCAGGAGATGGGGGCAGAGGCGCTCGAGACCCAGGATGGGAGGCTGACACTATCTGAGCTGCTGGGAATGCATCAGTTCCAGCTCTCCCCTGATATCCGGCTCCTCTCAGCCGAGGACATATCCTCTGGAGGAGAGCGCAGCGTCGAGCTGGAAGGCATGATCTTCTCCTGCAAAACGCTGAAAACTAAGATGGGCATGGGCGCTGATCTGATCAGCCAGGAGGTGCCTCTTGGCGGAGGTGATTTGATCGAGATCTATCCCATTCCCGGACACAGCCCGGACAGCATCTGCATCAGAGCCGGCGGCCTTCTCTTTATTGGCGACCTTTTTTTCGCTCCAAATCCCGGAACGGCTGGAGCATACGGCTGGAGCCAGCCGGACCTTCTGAGATCCATAGAGAGGGTTTTGTGGATACTTGATCAGAAGGAGATCGCCCTTTGCTGTTCAGGCCATGGGCGGGCCATTGATGCAGACCTGGCACGAAGGACTCTGAAGTCAATGTACAGGGATTCTCTCTTGCTATCAGAAATCGAGGAGGTCAATTCCTTCTGGGCCAGGAACACGGCAGCGTATGCTGGGGATCTGATGAGGGAGCTGGAGAGGCTATTTATAATAATCACTGGAAGGCTGGCTTACACATCTCACGTCCTAGATATGATCGATGAGGGGGGTGAGTCAGACCGCCTCAAGTTGCTTATCGATGCCCGTGAGATAGATGGCCTTTTTGAGCAGTTTCACGAGTTCGTCATACAGCTTCGCTCCGGCAGGAGGCTTGACTGGGAGCTTGTTCACAAAGCAGGAAGGATGGTAGGAAAACTCGATCTGCTGCTTGAAGACGGAGAGATCAAGCCAGCGGTGAATCAATCGCTATTGAGGCGGGCCAGGAGGATGCTGAGCGACTACAGCGTTACATATCGGGGGTATAGGCCCTCATTTTTCGCGTCTTTTGTTGACATCAACTCCATCCTAAGAGAGATACTGAAGACTGCTGAGTTCAAGCCTTATGATCAGGCAGCCATAATCGAGGCGCAGGATCATGAGACCTATTTAAAGGAGCTGCGAGGAAGGATCGACAATATCGATCTCTTCGAGATGGCTCCTCTGCAGCTTAACGAATCCCTGGGCCTCCCAGAGGTCCGGCTTGATAAAGAGCGTTTCATCGAAGCCATGACAGACCTCCTGGAGAGGCTTTCCGGCAGAGATCCAGGCGGAGTTCTGATCGAATCCATGCAGGCAGATGATCTGGTCCGCCTGCATATCGCGCCCGTGGAAGATGTTGGTTTTGATTCTGCGTTGTTGGGGCAGCTCAGGTTCTTCGAGAGGGCCTTTGCCCTCTGCGGCGCATTCATAGAGATCGGTGGTGACGGTAAAAGGCAGATTGTGACAATTGATCTCCTGCCCGGCAGGATGTTCGATGAGGATTGATCTGCTGATTGCCAAAAAAGGGCCGGATGGTTTTGTAGACCTGATTCAAGATCCTCTAGCATGTTCTGGGCTTTTTTAGGAGGAGGTTGATATCATTAATGTGATCTTGCTTGTCACAACCCAAAAGAGGCAGCACTAAATATTGATAGGTTAAGAACATGAGCATGAGATTTAGGGATTTGTCACCGAAGGATCTATCCAAGCTTCCCGCTCTGACCTTCGATCACTCTTTCATAGGTTCTGAGATAGTCCGTATGCACCTTTATAATAAAAAGAACATGCATTGGTACCTGGCCGAATACGGACCCATCAACAAGATGTTCTTCGGCTTTTTCGAGAACAAGGAAGATGGCTTGACGTCTGGACAATGCAGCTACGAGAGCGTCATTCGCTGGGCCAAGAAGGGCGGCGAATGGGAACCATTGGTCGACGAAGACTGGAAGCCTAAGGCTGCCGGGGAGATCCCAATACTGGTTGAATATATAAAATTGATGATACTCCAGCCGGATTTGACATGATAAAACCTGTCTTTTCACGAATGGCAGGATTGGAGCAGGATCGGGCAGAGAGCCTGGAGACCACCCGTGCCTTTCGGCAAAAAAAGGATTGGGATATGAATTCTGCCTAAAGGAAGCTTTGCGGTCTGACCTGACCGCCATCTATCTCCAGATACTTGTATTCGGAGCATGGCGACTTGTTCCATGAGCCAGTGTTTATGGCTCCGTTGATCACGGCAGGGAAGGGCTCATGTGTATGGCCGAAGACCAGCGTCTCATCCCTGTCCATTCCCAGATAGAAGGCTCTTGCGCTCGATATGGCTATCTCGTCCACGAGGGACCGGGCCCTTACAAGCCTTTTTTCAGGCGGATGGAACATCGAGTTTATGGCTCCTCTGATATCTTCAGGCAGCCTCTTGAGATCATCCAATGCAGCCTTGGATTTTTGGTATGACTCCCAGAGCTTATCTGCAGCGTTTCCCGTATCATCGCCAGCCAGGGCAAGGCCTTCTGCGAAGGTCTCGTAGGCTGACATGGATTTATAATAGGGATTCGCGAGCACCTCGATCTGATAGCCGTGGATTAAGAAGAACTTCTTTCCGCTTTCATCAACCAAATGAAGCTCTCTGGTCACTGGGAATGGGAATTTTTCTCCGAAGATCTCGGAGAGCCTCAGCATATGGAAGTCATGGTTTCCAACCAGATAATGGATGTTGACCTTCTTATCCACCTTCATCTCCATGAGCTTGGAGATAACCGGCTCGCTCTCCATCATGGCCTTGACGAAGTCCCTCCTCCACAGGTCTATGATATCTCCCAGAAGGACAAGCTCTCCGCCATTCTCGAGCTGATCGGCCGAGATATGATTCAGAAAATCCAAGAACTTGGCATCATCCTTTTTGGTCTGTTCGTCAACTCTCTCTGCGAGATGGACATCGGATACTACTACTATCATATTGACTAATTTGGGGTAATAAGTTAATAAATTTATCTGAAGATATGCTGACATCAGGCTGCATAAAGAGGGCTGAATCCGGAAATCTCCGGCAATTGGATGTGACCTATCCTCTTCATGTGGCTCTTATGGACTGGCTTGGTCCGTCAAATGCAGGAGTGTATCCGGCTTCGCGACGGTCTGAGCAGAACGATGGCTTTTGCGCTTCGCCTGGCTGGCCTGCAGGGAAAGCTTATAGCCCCAGGATGCCTAAATTGAAAGACAATGGACATCGAGGAGGCCGTCAAGCCCCATCCTCAAGGCTGCGTCATCTCTTTCGAGATAGTTCCAGGCTCGAGCAATCTGGAGGTGCCATCAGGCTACAATCCCTGGAGGAAGTCGCTTGAAGCCCATCTCACAGAGGAGCCGATGAGGGGGCGGGCTAATCGGCAGCTAATAGAGGAGCTGGCCAGAGCGTTCGGCATATCCGAGAAGGACATTGAATTGATGAGCGGCCAGAAGAGTTCTAAGAAGAAGTTGTTGGTCAGGGGAATTGACAGAAAGGGGGCGGTCGACATCATAAGTCAGAGGCTTGATCGAAGTGCTGTCCGGGTCAACGGGGGCAGGGATGCATGATCGGCTGGAGGGCTGACCAGGAGAGCCGTCCCAAGAGGACTTACGATCTGGAGGCATTAGAGGAGTTGATAGCCTCTCTTCTCGATGCATCCTGTCAGGGTGCGGCTGTCATTGTAGAAGGAAGGCGGGATCTCATCTCATTGAGGACTCTGGGACTGTCAGGTCCGGTCATCATGGCCTCGCGCCGTTCGGCTCTGGATCTGGCGGAGGATGCTGCCAGGAATTATTCTCAAATCATACTCCTCACCGACTGGGACCAGAAGGGCGATGAGATGTGCAGGACAATCGAGCGTCACCTGCGTTCTGCAGGCAGCCGGCCCGACAGGCTGATTCGAAGCCGGCTCAAAAAGCTGGTCAAGAAGGAAATCAAAGATGTGGAGAGCCTTTGCCGATACACTGAGCGGATGAGGGAGCTTTATGGCACCTAGAATAGCAGTCACAGGATCTCCGGGTGTCGGAAAATCCACATTGGTCGCAAAGGTGGTAAAGGATTCGGACCTCAAGGTGGGAGGCGTCCTGGCCCGCGAGAGGCGCTATAAGGATCGGCGCACGGGATTTGAGCTCCTCGATCTCTCGACCGGAGCGCTCGGAGTTCTCGCAGATGAGACCGGCAGCGGTCCGCAGCTTGGAAAGTACAGGGTCCATCCGGAGGATCTGGATGGCATCGGCGCCAGAGCTGTCGAAGCTGCCCTGAAGTGCGATCTGATTGTAGTGGACGAGATAGGCCCTATGGAGCTTTCCAGCCGCAAGTTCGTCTCGGCTGTTGAGATGGCCATAGCCTCATCAAAGCCAATGCTGGTGGTGCTGCATGAGTGGTCCAATCATCGCCTTGCAAAGAAGATCCGCAGCACATTCAAGGTCATAACTGTAACTCTGGAGAACAGGAATGCTCTTGCCGACGAGATTGCCCGCATATTTTCATTCGCAAAATAGCTTAGAGCCCGAGCTCCCTGGCCCTGGATAATGCCTTTTCCGCCTCTGCATCCATCTTCAATGCTGCATAGGCGACGCCAAGATTTTTCCAGGCGGTGGCATAATGTGGCTCGATCTCTATGGCCTTTTGGAAGCATAAAACCGCCTCCTCGTGCCTTGATAAAATACCCGAAGCGACGCCCTTGTTGTTCCAGGCGTAGACATCGAATGGATCAATCATAAGCGCCTCATCGTAGCTCTCTATGGCCTCTTCATGCCGGTCCAGATTGTCCAGAGCCGCGCCACGGTTGTTCCAGGCCCTTCTGCCGTATGCTCCCAGTGGATTGAGCTCTATTGCCCGGGCGTAGCTCTCGACTGCTCGCTCGTACTGGCCCATTCGATGCAGAGCAAAGCCTCTCACGATCCAGGTTCTCGCATTATAGGGGTCGAGTGCCAATGATTTCTCGCAGGACGAGACGGCCTCGGCTGGCTTGTCGATCTGGCTGCAAGCCAGAGCATGAGCCCTCCAACCATCGGGATTTTCGGGCTCTATATCCAGGGCATCTTTCAGAGTTGAAGCCGCCTCTTCGTATCTCCCGAGCCTATGCAAAGCCGTGCCCTTTCTATACAAAATTGTGTAGCTGTGCATGCCACTTCTCTCTGCCAGCTCCCAGGCGGCTATCGCTTCATCGTAATGCCGTTGTGCGAAAAGGGCTTCAGCCTTGATCAGATCCTCTTTTAGGGCCTCTTCGGCTGTTCTTTCACTCATATCTCCTCAGACCACAATCTCTATTATCATGAGGACTATTTGAGTGCTAGCCAAACTCAATGGCTGCTTTCAGTTCAGCTCTCGAGGTGAAGTCGGAAATTAATATTTAAGCATCAGCTCATATAGTAAAGTATATATTATGCGCATTAGTAAAGTATTGATAATTATCAAGGGGTATATCTAGGAAGGAGTAACAATGAAACCGCAACGGTCTGAGATATTTGGCCGGATGGTTAGGTTCCTCAATCTGGATTCAGATGGTCTGAGGCGAGCGGTATTGGAGTCGATGCTCGAGGCAAGAGAGTTTACTGTAGCGTCTCTTCATGAGATCGTGAGCAAGCGGCTGGAGGTATCGAAGAAGGCAATAGCTTCGATGATAGGCTATATCTGTTCAAGACTCGGGATACTGCATATCAACAAGAGATCCTATCGTTTGCCCACAAGCTATGTATTAAGGGACGAGTACGCGGATATGGCAAGGACCGTGCTGGCAGGCCTATGACCAATGTAAAGTCGGCCCCGCGAACTGCCACAACCATAAAGGTCCGCTCAAAATCGGAATACGCAATCAGCAGATCCCGAGATCCATTTCATGAGTTGATGCTTCGTCTCTTCCAGGAGGAAGCCACTGCAGATAGGGGCGGCAAATTCCTCTCTTTGGTGGAGCAAAGGCAGAGGAGCGGTCAGCCTTTAAAGATCCAGGAATGGGAGCAGCTGCTGACAGATCTTAACGTCAGCCGTTCTGCTTTCTATGCCATGAGAAATAAGCTGCTGGGTGCCGGATTGATCACAAACAAAGGTGGAGAGTATCGTCTTTCCGGGACGTTCAGCCGCGATCTGACAGACATGGCACGCTGGTGGTGGACTGCGATACTGGGCAAGGATCCCGAGAACTTATAGGCAGGCTCTCAAATCCTTTATCTGCTTCTCTATTGTCTCCACCACTTTGGCGTTTTCCATGTACTCAAGGCTCCCCTGACAGAAGGGGCAGACGAAATTCGACTCGCTCGCTTCATCGAAGACGAACCTTGCGCAGCCCTCAGTGCATGCATAAAATATGTTCTCTTTCTCATAGGCTAACCGGTCATCCAATTTCCGGAGCAGCCTCTTGGCTTCGGATTCCAATGCCTTTTCAAAGTTCTCAGGACAGAGCTGCCAGAGATATGTGAGCCATCCAGAGTCCGGGTCTCGCTTTCTTCTGTAGACTGCAAGCCGATGCTCATAGAGCAGGTAAAGGGTCCTTCTCACTGTATTGAGACTGATTCCTGTCAGCTCTGCCAGCTTCTCATCTGTGATCTCCTCGCCTGGTATGCATTCCACTATCCTTAAGCCTTCTTCCCCAACGAGCTTGTGTAAGTATGCTCTGTGAATGGACTCTTCGATGATCGTCAATGAACCACTACCTGGGATCGAGCCTTCAAATCCCTCTATTTATTTATAGACACTCTGCAACTTGAATCTCAAGGCCAGAAAGATCCTCGCTCGACGACTCCGCTGTCAGCATTGCAGTTGTCTCTCTCATCGGCCTCTGATATTCCTCTTATCTCTGATCTTTCTTCTTATAGGGCTCTTCTTCTATTTATCCCCATCGTGAAGATATTTTTAGATAAGTATTGTCGCATATGCCTGCAGCCGAAGCTATTGAAAAAGTCTCTGGTACGTAGCACATCCGATCCACTACCATCGTTAGGTGGATGATAGGCCCCTGCCATCCGGCAGAGGCCCGGACTAATTAAAATAATATCACATAAAAAATTTATGTATCGTTTTGTCTGTCTTGGCCGCCACCTCTTATTCCTCAACTGGAAGGCGCATCGCCCAGGAGCGACTTAAGCTTCTGTATGGACTGCAAGGCCTGGTTGGCCTCATTTAGCTTTTGCTGCTCATAATAAGCAAGTATCTCTTCGATAGGTGCCTTGAGACGGTAGACCTTCATAGGCCGGCCGGTCCCGTCGCTCTTGCTCATCTTCTCCTCGATCCAGTTGTTCTTCCGGAGAGTCCGCAGAGCTATGCTCACCTCTGGCTGGCGTAGATCAGAGCCTCTTTCGATCTCACGCGAGGTTGCCTCGTTTCCATTGGCGAGATAGGCTATCATGTTCGAGACCTTTCTGGGAACACCCAGGCTCTTTAGCGTCTCAACGACCTCAATATCTTTTTCATCGAATCTCATTACGAATGATTCCTTCATTGCTATCTTCTCCCTAATTTTTTCTCCCTTGCAATAAATGAAGTACGTTATGATATATATAGTTTATTTCTATCAAAAAATTTTTTACTATTATTACTACAATTCAACGCCTTTTAAAGTGAACGGCGGCAGCCCACCAACGCTGCAAGCGGCGGGTCATCCGAGGCGCCGTCACAT
>JBFYLF010000005.1:0-15387 GCA_041305505.1 Methanothrix sp.
GTCTAAGAATGATGGAATATTCGAGATCAGATCCTCGCTCTCCTTAAGATCCGACTCGAATATCGAGAGAAACCTCTCTAGAAATCTGCGGCTCGACTCGTCCTCTTGATAAGCGGCTGGAAGATATCTGAGATAGGAGTCTCTTGGATAGTGGACGAGGATCTGAGAGAGCCTTGGCGTCTCAACGCTCTCGGATCTCAGGCGGACTGTCAATTCAATGAACTTGCCCTTTATTTCGCCTCTATCCTGGCTCATGAGAAGAGCGTCTCTCTCGCCTTCCTTGAGGGTAACCTCTCCAGAGGGGCCAAATGACTTTCCGTCGTTCGAGCCTCTGAATGAGAAGCTGATGCTTGCGTTCTCAGGGATCTCTGCATCAATTGCGATTCGATGCCATATGCAATCGAATTTACCGCTATCAAGAAGTCCGAATTTATGAGAGCCATACTTCTTGGCATCTCTGAGGGAGAGCCTGCCAGTCTCATCTGAAACCAGATCGCCTTCTGAGAACCACTTCCAGTCCTCAACCGTAAGAGCGCGAAACCTGCTCTCCATCCTAGCTGCCTCCCATATCTCCTTCAAGTCTGCCTGGCTTCGATCTCTCCATAGCCCTGATCTCCAGAGATCCCGGATAAGCAAGTCCTCTCGCAGGAATATCGACGTCTGATCCTTCTACCCAGGCACCATCGCCCTCTCTGAGAGAGACGGCCTCTGCATAGTCCACACCTTGCACGCCGTCTATCAGATTATAGATCTCCGAGAGGTAGACGGGCCTGCCGAAAGGCCATCCCTTTCCATCTTCGCCTCCTTTGAGCGGATCGAGGAATTTTGCGATCCTCTTCTCGACCCTTCTTACGACCTCCTTAGGGTCCTGGCCAACAAGAGGCATCACATTGGCCCTGACTGATACCTTTACGTATAGCGGGGGATAGACGAAGACCTCAGTTGTAAGAAGACGCCTTCTGTCCAGGTGGTCATGGACGATCCGGAGAATGGCGGAGCTGGGTTTCGGCAAGGGAGATGTGCTCTCCGGGACGATGATGACTGTAACTGTATTAAAAACGCTCTCCTTATGAACCGGGTGGTACATGGGCACTGCTTTGGCTCTCTTTATCCGAACACCCGGCGTCTCTATAGCTAGCCGCTCGTAGTCCTCGGCGGTGACAGCCCTGCGGCACCTTTTGAGGTCCTCCATGGCCCTGGATATGGCCATCTCCATCGTCTCTTCAGCCGCGCCGCCCTCTGCAGCTCTCAGGCTCCTCGCCCTTATTGAGTCCTTCAGTCCTCCCTCGATCATCCATTCGGGGCAGGCTGGAATGTTGCCATTTGGACCGCCCCCTGTGCAGTAGATTACTCTTATGCTGCTGCCTTTGCTGGGAATCCTGCCGTGTACGCCGTCTCCGAAAGTGATCTTGCCTCTGGCTCTGTCGACAATATAGCTGCAGTCCTGAGGGCGGGATGAATCGAAGTTGGAAACCTTCGTCCATTCAGTCTCCTTCCCGTCTGATGTCGTTGTCAGGCGAAATACATCCTGGATGTGCAGATCCTGAAGAGCCAGGGTCATGGACGGCATGCCATCCTCCGCCGGATCGACCGGGACAATGCAAGAGACAGTTCTTCCCTGCAGGGTCGGGGCGGTGTTAAGAAGAATCCGATCGATTTTGGGAGACACTATATCGGCTTTTTGCTGCTTGCCATCCTCAATTCCAGCAAGTGAGTCGATCCTGCATCTTATCAGAAAGAGGCTCTTCTCCGAGTTATCCTTGATGATATCCTCGAAGAGTTCTGAGCGAATTCTCCGAGGATCGTCGGGCACATTGAGCCTGATAGCCCCAGAATAGGTGAGACCTTTTGTATCATCGCTTCCAGGAGGCACATCGATCTTCTGCCATCTGCTGCCGCCATCTGCTGAAAACTCCCAGACGAGAGACCAGGAGCTATAGAGCCTGAAGTCCTCGTCGTCAGCCCCGGGCCTGCGCGGCTCGTCCAAAAGGTAGAATGCCAGATTAAGGGTCTTGCCTACCGGGCTGCTATCAAGCCTCAGATAGAGGGCGTCACCCTCCTCAGGGCTCTCGCCGAATGCAAAGAAGTAGACATGATCGGTACTGTTGGCGAGTGTGTTGTTCGACTTGATCTCTCCGCCAATGCCGTATGTCGAGACATCTACTATGCTGACGCCTACGACAGTTATATCCATCTGAGTCTCGAATGGCAGAGGGCTGCCGTCTGGGTCCTTGACCAGAAGCACTGTGCCTTTAGGCACAATAACCGGATCTGAGCCGCCAACAAGTGAGAATGTTACATCGACCCTGGCTCTGCTCGCAGCCCTGGGAAGATCCGACCCGAGCAGCTTGAGGAACTTTTGAAAGCTCCCCTCGCCGATCCTATTCAGCCTGTAGATCTGCATCTCGGAGATCCAGGCCAATAGCTCAATGAATGTGATGCCGGGATCAGATCTATTGTGGTTTGTCCACGCTGGAGCATAAACAGGTATTCGAGAGACTGCTTCGCTAACCAGCTCTTCGAATGTCAGGTTGTCAAGGTTCTCAAGTGGCAGAGTCATTTCTCATGCCCCCGCTTAATTGTTATTCTATGCTCCCCAGATGCGACCATCTGTGAGCCCGATATCTTTGCAGCATTGCCTTCGATCTTCAGAGTCTCCACATGATCGACGCCGGGAGTTCCTTCTATCAGGGCATAGATATCCGAGATCTGAACCGACCTTCCAAAGCTCCAGCCCTTGCCGTAAGGTCCTCCTCGAAGAGGATGAAGATAGCCTTTCAGAGCATCCACTATCCTCTTCTCTAGAATCGCCGCGCCTTCCATTGTTGTTGGTACCACGTCCGCAGTGATGCTGACATCAAAATAGACCGGGCCGCGAATTGATAGATCATCAGAGGAGAAGGATGCAGCCATCCTCTTCGCCAGGTATCCTGAGACTACATCTATGAGCCCGCCTGATTGCATGGGTTTATCCTCGTCTGAATCAGGTATCACGATGACTGTGAGCCTGTTTTCCTCGATCAAGCATTTCGTCCTGGCTATAGAGCTTGAGGATGCTTTGGCCAGGGCCTCGAAGTCCTGAGCAGTTACCGCCCTGTCCATGCTCTTGAGCATCCTGGGGCCCCTTTCGAGAGCTGAAGAGAGGCTTTCACCATCAGAGCCGCCCTCTGCGGCCTCGTGGTTTGCGACTCCGTCCACACCTGCTATTGGCGTTCTGAAGGCCGAGATCTCATTGGCCGAGACGTTGCCTCTTGCTCCCCCTCCGATTCTGTAGCTGGCCTTGATGTTCTCCCTGCCGACAGGGGGTATCATCCCTCTAATTCCATCACCGAAGAGGACGCGTCCGGCAAGAGAGTCGAGCTGATAGTGGCGGCTTGTCTCATCAGAGCCGTAGAAGTCAGGAGCATTCGTCCAGAGAACCCAGGCATCCACGGATTTGCCTGAGCTGTCCAAAACATCCTCAACGCTGTGGCCTTGCGACTCCAGCCGATGCTTATCATCCTCTGAAATGGGTTTTCCCTCCAAAACCCGGACCTCCGATGAGATCACAGGAATATTGGCCATCCCAAATGCCTGGGATCTCTCGCCGTTGCTAGAACCGAGTATCTCGTCTCTGATCGTCTCAACCTGATTCGCCCATGTCGTGTTGGGACGTATCCAATTCAGCTTCGTAGCTGCTGTCACATCGCCCACAAAGACTCCCCGAAGCCAGTAGATATCAAGGCCGAAGAGGCTTCTTCTCCTCTGCTCCGCCGGTCCCAGGAACTCGATCGTGTCGCTCCTCTTGAGATGATCTGTGTTGTCCGAGGCGTCAAGGCCGCGCCAGCCCGAGCCCCGATCGTCGCTGCCCCAGTAGTACCATCTGATCATCAACCCGGCTTCTCGTCTCTCCTTGTCAATTGAGAAGAAGATGCTCAAATTTCCCCGGCCGAGCTTCTCATCGAATCCCAGATAGATGGCGGGCTTTTCGTCTTCCATCAAAACAAATGGTCTGAAGATATCCTCTTTCTTTCCACTATTGCACTCTGAGGTCCAGTCCATGTACTCCAGGTTATTCTTGGCAATGCACCCATCCAGGTCTAGGGCGCTGGGCGTTGTATGCTCCAGATAGATTAAATCGAGAACCGGTGGATGGATCTTTGAGTAGTCGATGATCCAGGTGGTCTTCGGGGTTTTGTCTCCCGAATCCGTGGCGTTCGAAGTTTTGTCTCCAGAATCCGATGATGGAATCTCCTTCAGCTCCTCGCGCCCAAAGTCTCCGCCTGCGAGAACTATCCTTATCCAATAGCTGCTCTCGCCGCCAACATCAGTCTCTTCAATATCTTCCGGACAGAGAAACTCAATTTTTTCTTTGTATTTTGATTTTGCATCGACTTCGAACTTTTTCGGGAATTCAGAGCAATTCGGGATCGGTTTCCATAGGTGGCCGTTCCAGTATTCAAATGAGAGCTCCAACTTCTCGCCAGGCGTTACCTTCTCTTTGTCCTCGCTTTCCTTTCTTTCAAACTGTACTGTGATATTCGATCCCTTTTTGGAGAAGACCTCTTTGCTGGCTACATAGAATGCATCTGCCTCTCTCGGCTGGCTTCCAAATGGGCGGAAGCTCTTTCCTGCACGAAGGTCTATTGGAGAGAAATTATAAAATCCCATATCAGGCAAAGCCCCTCCTGAGACAGCAGACACTCTGATCCTGGATAGGCTTATCTTCTCAGACTGGCTGATGCTCTCTGGCCGGCAGGAGATCCATATTGATGACCTGCCCGAGATCTCCTCTTCTTTCATCTCTCCTTTAGGCACTTTTAGAGTGATAGAAACCTTCTTTCCTTGGATGATTGGAGGCGAGGCTTCGATCTCATCAATTCCATTTTCGGTCGTGCAGCTCCAGGATAGCCGGCTTAGATCGGGTACCTGATTTTCAGAGGCGGATGTAAATTCCAGGGTAATATCTCCGCCTTCTGCCAGATGAAATAGCCTCTTTTCTCCTAAGAAAAGAACATGCTCCTGGAGGCTCTCGCCCTGGAATATGGAGAAAGCTCTCTCTTCCAGGTGATCCTTTGTATGGCTGTAGACCGCATCAGATGCAGGATCGACGCTGAAGATCTGGCTCAATGGAGCCTTAGTAAGCGAAATTCCTCTCAAGACCTCGAAGACCAGGATGCCGTGGCGCTCGTTCTCCGGCGTCGTGACCTGAGTTCCTGCCCCGATGAATATGCTCTGAGAGAAACCTTTGGCAGGATGAAATGTGACCGGCACCTTCGAGGGGCCGGCGAGAGACAGGCCTGTGCCGATCATGGAGAGGAAGGCTGCGAAGTTCTTCTCAGGCACCCTGTTGAGCCTTGAAGCTATCTCTTCCCTCATATGAGAGAAGATCCGCAGAAGAGCGAGGCCGAAATCGCCCTTGTCCGCCGGCCTCCACTCAGGAACATACTGCAGAGCCCTTCTCCGATCCTCCTCGTAAAAATCATCCAGTGATTTGTCAATGATCTTCGGCATGATTCTCATCATTCCTTGAGATAGAAGGGATAAACCAGGTTGAATTCGCTGTTAGTCGTTCTTACCCTGTAATCAATGCTAATTAGCATCCGACCATCATCGAGAGTGTCGATCGATGCCTTCACACGAGTCACCTCGATCCTCGGCTCCCACAGGATCAGCGCCTCTTTCACCAGCTCCTCAACCTGGCCGGCTGTGGCTGAATTGATGACTGAGAATGCCATCTCATGAATGCCGCAGCCGAAGTCAGGCTGCATGACCCTCTCACCCCTCGATGTGCGAAGTATAAGGGCTACATCTTCCCTCACATCCTCTTCGTACTCGGATGAGGCTATGCCTCCAGCCGGATCGAGATTCACAGGGAACTTCCAGCCCCGTCCCAAGAATTCGCCGCTCATCAATACTCCTTTAGCCTATGAGAACTGTCGGGCAGCCCATGACGATCGCATTGGGCGGCCCACTCTCAACTATCTGATCTCCCTGCCTTGCTGCAGGCAGATTGTTAATGAGGACGCTCGCACTTCCCATTGCCACGACTCCGCCCACATGTGGCGGAGGCACGACTATGGGACACGTATGCATATCGGAGCCCGAACGCCAGGCAGGCATACCGCCTATCAGAACATTTGCGCTTCCGGGTCCTGGAGCGAGAGGAGTGCCGTGGCTTGTCGGGTCTCCAACTCTGGCTGCTGGCGGCAAAAGGAATCAACTCCTAATTTATCTTGACAATAGCGCCCTGGATGGTCATGGGGCCGTTGGACTTGACTGTCATTGTAGCCCCTGCCTCGATCTCAATTATCTGGGCTTTGATGGCTATCTTCGACTGTCCAGAGATCGAAAGCTCCCCCTTGGATGTGACTGCAACCTTGCCGGGGCTCATCTCAACAGAGCTTCCCTGGCCGTCCTTTATGGTGATCTTTCCGCCCGAAGAGATAAGCACCTCGTTCTTGGCTGAGTCCATGGTGAGCATGTTCTTGCCGCTCTTGTCCTTTATCTCCACCTTCTCGCTGCCCGAGGAATCATCCAGGAGTATGGTATGCCCGGACTTAGTCTTGATCTCGATCTTCTCCTTCTTTCCATCAGAGTCATCATCGAGGATTATCTGGTGGCCGCTCCGGGATTTTATAATCCTAAGGTTATTCTTGCCGTCCTCATTATTTGCAGGAGGCGGATTCTTCTCATCCCACAAAGATCCGATAACGACGGGATAATTGATGTCTCCTGCCAGAAAAGCCACTAAAACTCTGTCTCCGACCTCCGGGAGCAGGTACAACCCCATATCCTTTCCTGCCATCGGCATAGCGAGCGTCGCCCAATCGCTCTCCTCTCCGCCTATAGGCAGCTTGACCTTGACCCTGCCCTTCTTCAGCTCGTCCTTGTTGTTTGTGACGATCCCAATAACAACCCCGCCAATGGCGGAGCCCCTGGGTTCAATTTCAATTCGACCCGCCAACTTTGGCTCCCCCTCTCATCAGATCAAGGGACAGGGTATACCCACCTTCGCCGAGAGAGTGCCTTGCACGCTTCACGCGATAGACGCCCTCAAATCTGGTTCCAACGCCCTCTATCTTCACATCCGATCCAGCTCTTATTGCAGGATTGCCCATTGCCTCACAGGTCCCTTCAATGAAGCTATTATTGGCTCGGATCATCATCGCTTTTGCCATAGCTTTCGCCTCTTGATCGCTGCAAACCGAATAGCTGTGAAGGCTGACCTCTCCGGGCTTCAATGCGCCCGACTTGACCAGATCTGCAGCGCTTCTCGCGCCGCTCTCCAAGAATCCGATGTCCGCCGCGGATGCCTGCGCTTTTATTGGGTCGCTGTCTCTCTGCTGGCTGTAGCCTGTTACGGTGACGGCTGAAACCACCTGAGTGGCGCTCATCCTCGGACTGAAGTTGATGAGGTCCCTGCCCCACCTGAGAGTGATGGGACTCTGCCTTGATCTGGTCGGATCGACGAAATAGAGCTTTTTGTCCCTCACGAAGAAGTCATATCCGAAACGCTCTGCCAGCTTTCTTAGATACAGATAGTCGCTCTGCTCTGCGTCGATGATAACTCTATCCTTCGGCTTTACATTCGTCTTATCGACTTTTCCGATGCCAATGCTGTTCTGGGCTGCAATGTTCTTGACGATATCCGAGTAGTCGTTAATCTTCTCGAAGGTCTTCTGTCGTCCAGTCTTTTGAAGCTTATAGGAGTGATCATATCCCTCGACTATGAGTGACGGCGCGCCTGATGACGGAAAGCTGGGAGCTAGAGAAGTTATGTATCCTGAGAATAGGGTTGGGGCAGCGCTCGATCCTTCTGCATAATTTATTGAGATGGAGATCTCCTTTCCCCTCGCCGGGTCGAGGAGGCTGCAATCCAGCCACTTGAACTCGAGTGATCTCAGATCAAGCTTGTCGAATAGACTGAGAGTGAACATGCTGTGCCCTTCCAGCACATCATCCACAACCAGGCTCACAACCGCAGTCTCAATGTCTCGATTGCGGCTGCCATCAATGGCTATCGACGTGCCGGGAGCGTACCCTTCCAGGTTTGAGGCCATCTCCTCACTCCTTTAGAGGCGGAATCTTTACCCTCATTCCTGGCTCGATTGTTCTCGGGTTCTCTATGCCGTTCTCCTCTGCGATGGCTCTCCACTTGGCAGGGCTTCCATATGATAGCGCCGATATAGACCAGAGCGAGTCGCCCTCTTTAACAGTATAGATCTTGGTCTTATCAGAGGACTGCCGTGGCCTCTCCATCGACTGGGACTTTGTGGGGTACTCCTGGAATGTGACGCTCAAAGTTGCCCTGACAGGGACTCCATCAGACCTGAACATTGTAAATTTCTTGCCCACCCTCTTCAGGACACATGTGAAGTTGGCTGCACCCCAGATGAACCTGAGAACCGGAGGGGCATGTATCTCGGGATCGACCTTGAGCAGGTCTGTTATCTGCTTGGTGTACTCCCTGACATCTTTTCCTTCCTCATACGAGTCGAAGAAGAGATCCATGCTCAGGGTTTCAAGGCCGCCTTTGTTGAATTTGAGGAATGGAGAATCCAGCCCCTGAACAGATACAACAGCAAAGTCATTCTCCTTATCCATGCTGTACTCTGAAGGATAGAAGAGAACATCCACCTCTCTCTTCTTTCTGCCCCTGGCATCGAGGATATGGATCAGAGCCTTCTTCAGCTTAGGAACGAGAATATAAACCCCTCCTCTCCATCTCTATCTTGGTCTTCCTCTCTATGATTGTGTATACCCTCTCGGCAAGACTGCTAATGTCCATTCGCCTCTCCGCATCTCTCGAAGCCTGCCAGTCATCCTGATGAACTGAAGCTGCCTGGCCTGCGAAAGTTACCTCCTTCGCTGGCTTCATGGTTGGGGCTGCATTGAAAGGCGCGTCCAGATCACCCAAAGGCGCATATCGAGGATAATTGCCGGGCTTGCTGATCTCAGGCGGCTTCAAGTGAACCAGAGCAGGAATACCGGATCTCTCGTAGCTATCCGCCAATTCCCTAGCATCTCTTACTGACTCGGTTGAAGAGACGGCTCCAATGGACATGCTTCTCTGTCCTCTCAAGAGAAAGCTGGACCGGGCAGACAGGTCAAGAGAAGCATTCAGAGCATTCAGAGTATTGACCTTTCTCATGATCTCCTCTCCGAGAGATACTCCCGGTCCAATATACAGTATGCCAGGCCTGGGTGTGATTCGCCCTTGAGTGGCAGCGAGCTTGGATGAGGCCGGATGAGCCACTCCTCCAGCCAGTGGCTGAGAACTGCCCTGGAGCAAGGTGAGCATCCGCCTTCCGTTATATAGAGAGAGATCTGCATTTGTCTTTGCATATGAAGCCGCAGAAGCTTTCACGAAATTGCTGCCAGGAAGAATTATTTGAGATTTCTGGGTCCATACTTGAGGCAAGGAACTCTTTCGCATGTACGGCCACTCAGAAAAGCTATCCATTTCGCCATCTGCTATAATAGGCCCTGTCCTCCGATCTGTCAGGATATGGCCATCATCTTTTCGCATCTGCGGCTTCTCAGAAAAGCTATCCGTTTCGCCTTCTGCGGTGATAGGCCCTGTCCTCCGATCTGTCAGGATAAGGCCATCATCCAATCCGTTTAGCTTTGCGGATGATGGTTGAGAAAGACCTTCCTGCTCATGGACCCCTCTCTTAGAGATGAGAGGTTCTTTCGCCTCAGAGCCTTTTGCAGGGCGATCGGAAGGATAGCCGCCTTCAAGCGAACCATAAGGTTGGGCCTTAAGAGGCATCCGATCAAGAGAGATTCCAGCTATCTTGTAGTCTCTTTTCGGGCAGGTGAGAGGGAAATATCGCTTTGCTCCAGAAATACTGATATTTCCTATCGATACTGGATGATATTGGATCCAGATATGCCTCAAGGCTAATAGCCTGAGAGCATAAATCAGACGGGAGCCTGCAGGCAGGATGCGGGATCTTGCCAGGCATATAACTCCTATGGGCCTTTTGTCGATTTGAGAGAGACCATTCATACCGGCTACTGAGCCCTGAAATCGTCCTGAACAGAGGGCAATTGATCTTCTCTTCATTGACCGATCAGCTACCATATGCCGTCATGAGCGATCTCGACAGACTCGATGCCGACTATCGAAGAATCCGCCTTTAAGTCGGGCCCGACCCACTTCACAGGATAGGCATTGGCAAACAGCCATCTCCATCGCTCATTTCCTGCGGCGTCAAGCAGGATCACGAAGATGTTTCTCCTCATGACCTTTCCAAGAACGACGCCTCGGTACCAGAGCCACAGGAGCCTCGAGTCAGTGATACCCCTCTTGAGAGTGAGATTTTGGTATTCGGTTCCCTCAGGGATCTTGTGGAGATGATCGTTGACACCGCCCTCCTTGACGCTGGCAACCTTCGTCTCTGCCTGGAGCCCTGAGACCTCTGAGAAACCTCCGATTGTCACGCCCTCGAACTCCACCAGGAACCTATAACCCATGTATGGGTTGATAGCTCTCGATATCATCTTCTGACACCATTGCCTAATCCTGGCCTTGATAGCAGGTGATCTGCCGGTTTCGAGGCGGTCATTCCTTTTGCTCCTGGTTTCGCTTCGTGTTTATCTTTGATATCTCCTCGCACCATTTTATCCTCTCCCAGTGCTCCATGTTCATGACATCGTCATGGCCCCACTTGAAGTGGTAAGCTATGAAGGCCGCCTCCTCGTACAGCCGCTCGAGGGAGTAGGCCGTCATCCCCCCGGGGAGAGGCTCACCTCAAACTCGTTTCCGCATTTTGGACAGGCTGCTCGGATATTGGCTGACCCGTCCCCGTTGATCTTTCTGTAGAGCTCCTGGAGGTATGTGATGTCTGATGCATAGAGCCCCTCAATGATTCTGGGATTGATGCTCTGAAGGCATCCAAGCCTGGTCACAACCCTGGAGAGGATTATGATGGTCAGGTAAGCGGGATTCGAGATGACTCTAGGGTCTTTTAGTGGAAGTATCTCATCGGCTGCTGTAGCAAGCCTCATAATCCCGTCCCTGTGAAGCTGCCCTTCCTCGTCCACATAGCCTTTGGGAAGTGTGAACTCATACTCTGTCTGGAACATCAAATCTCCTTAAACCTTCACCCTCTTCATGCCCTCGTGGGCTATTTCAAGGGTCTCGATTGCCACGTCATTGCCCTTTGCCGAGAGATCCGGGGCATCATATTTGGTGGGCCAGGCGTTCTGGAACTCCCACCTGGCAGAAGGTGTCCCGTCATCGCCCATTAGAATTATGGCCATGTTCTTTCTCGCGGCCCCTATATTTCCCACCTCTACCGGCTGCCTCCATTTCTCATAGAGCTCCAATGAGTCTGTGATTCCCCACTTGAGCGTCACATTTCCGTACTTAACAAGTCCTGGCAGCTTCCTTGTTGTCGGCGGATCGTTTCCTTCCCGATAGTCCACGACGTCATTGGATGAGTCGGGGATGGTGACTTCGGAAAACCCTGCCTGAACTATGCCATCAATCTCAACCAGGAACCTCGAGTTCCTGTAGGGATCCTTTCTCTGACCGACTGCCATCTAGATCACTCCGATATCTCCGATCCTTTTGCAACCTGTGCTATTCTGAAGATGACGAACTCCGCTGGCTTCACTGGCGCTATTCCGACCAGAACTATCAGCCTGCCGTTGTCTATATCGCTCTGAGTCATGGTCGTCCTGTCGCATTTGACGAAGAAGGCCTCATCCTCTGTTGTACCCATCAGAGCCCCGGACCTCCAGACGCCTGAGAGAAACTGATTGATCGTCTGCTTTACCCTTGCCCAGAGCTTCTCATCGTTGGGCTCGAATACAACCCACTGGGTCCCAAGCTCAATCGACTTCTCGACGAATATGAAGAGCCTGCGAACGTTCACATACTTCCAGGCGGGATCGTTCGCAGCCGTTCGAGCACCCCAGATGAGTATGCCCCTTCCCGGAAATGCCCTTATGCAGTTGACGCCCCTCGGATTCAGGACATCCTGCTCTCCTTTTGTTATATTGAACTCGAGGCCAAGTGCTCCATTCACGACCTCGTTGGCAGGTGCCTTATGAACGCCTTTATCCTGGTCGACGCGGGCATAGACCCCCGCGACATGTCCGCCGGGTGGAACGAGCATAGGCATTCCCGTCAGAGGGTCGAGGATCTTGATCCAGGGATAGTAGAAGGCTGCGTATTTTGTGGCCTTGGGTGGTCGAAGCTTCGGGATATCTGTAGACGACTGCTCAGCCTGAAGAATGGCAATCCTATCTTTCCTGTTCTCACATTGAGTTACAAGGGCATCTGCAATCGCAGCCGGGAACTTTGGTTCATCAGGTATGCAGACTATTGAGATGTCATCGAACTCATTGAGGGATTCAAGACCGGTCCTCATCCCCGGCCCGTCTGATCCTCCGGCGAAATCCTCAGCCTTCAACGCCTCGCCATCAGATCCATCTGCAAGAGGGACGAATTTTGATATTGTCTCTTCTTCCTCAGACTTGCCCCCCTGTTTAAGAACGACGAAATTCGAGACGCCGTTTATGCTCTTCATATAGTAGCTCGAGGACGATTCGTCTGATGAGATATTATCAAATATCTCTACGATCTGTGGCTCGACCCCGCCCGGTTTTTTGCCATAAGCGATGCTCAGCTTGAACAGGCTTGAATCGAGCGACCCTTCCTCGATCATCACCGAGACATTCTCACCCCATGCCCCGTGGCCCTTTGCCACGACAGATATTGCTTCTCCCTTCCGGATCAGAGATTTACTCGCTTCTTTGGCTCCTGTTCCGATGATCCTGGAGATATAGCAGCGGCTTCCTCCGTTTCTGAAGAAACCGTCTACAGCATATGTTAGATAGCTGTCTTTTCGGAAACCTCCATAGACTCTCTGGAACTGCTCAAAGCTCGTAACGAGCCTGGGTTCCAAGGGACCCCTTTCTGTAGGGCCAACAAAGCCTGCTGTACTCGTGCTCACTCCCTCTATCGGCTTGGGGCCGATATCGATCTCTTCTATGTAAACGCCTGGCGTCAAGTATTCTGGCATATTTTCACCACACAATGCAGTAGAGGATAACAAAAATAATCTGTAAAATTTCGTCTATTCTTGTGCAGGATAGGTGAGTGGCAGCTATTATTGAATGCGGCTGCCTCGACCTTCAGTTTGATTGTCTCCAATAAGATAGGAGGTAGATCCAGATTTCAGAGCTATTCGACATCTTCTTTCTTCTTCTGAGAGTAGCTTATGTCAACATCGAGGACTTTTCCGGTCTGAGTCACCCTTGAAGACTCTATGTATATTCGCGAGACTTCATAAAATAAAGATGGGACGTAAGGCCTGGATCGGGAGATGATCCCCCAAATCTTATTCATGTCGTCGATTGTGAGTGGATTGAAAATAAGCTTGAGTTCTGTGTTTGAGAGGCTGCCCTGGAGAAACGGTGCCTTTAGAATGGGATTGTCATTGAAGATCTGGAGCAGTCTGCCGATGATGATATGGTTGACTTCGTCCTGCTTAGCCTGGGGTGTGATCATGTAGAAGAGGCGAAGGCTCAGGGCAGGTCCGCTGAATCTTGCTACTGGGTCGTCATTGCTTTCAATCTCCTCCCATCCGGCGCTTCTGAGATATACATCCTCTTCAATCCTGTAGAGAAATATAGAGAGCTTATGCTGTTCGCCGGTCTCTTCTGGAGAGGAGAGAACAATCTGCGCCTCGGAGTCGATGCCCGTATTTTTCCTCCAGGGCTCATCTTCTTTCACGCTATCCCATATCAATTTGATAAGGGAGCGCCCAGCGTCTCTCACAGCGTTGTAATCACCTATTATAATCCCCTCTATTAAAGCGAAAATCTTGAAAAGGCCTGGTTCGGCAAATAGATCTTCAAGCCTTCAGCTCTTGAAGGAGTTTCATAGCCTAAATGCTCGCTCCTCTCTCTTCAAAGCTGGATTTGAAGCCCTTAAAGTATTCGATTTATATAGACCAGTTGTGGCATATTACTATTACTAAAATTAATAAGGATTTCCCTCGCTTCGTCGCCGTGATGGCGGCTTATGAACTGCTGTTGCCAGGATAGATTCAGCTTTAAATTATCCATATCCCAAGCGAAAGGATCGCTCGCATGGCAATCCTTCCGACAGCAGGCAAAATTATAATATTATTTTCATAGAAAGAAATCGGACCAGAAAAAAGCGTCGAAGGATGAATTCATGGGGCCACGGCGATTTGAACGCCGGTCACAGGACCCCCAGTCCTGTAGGATACCAGGCTACCCTATGGCCCCGCGCAGCGCACTGTAGGATGTAGAGGTGACATATAAGCGTTTCCACAGTCTCCTGTGTTTGCACAGTACTGTGTTGGAGATGGAATTTGAGAATTTTTCAGCATTGGCTCATGAACCAAAAGCATTATACATCTCAATTTCTCTGTCTGGGATTAAGGTGAATTTGCATTGGATAAGCTTGAGCTGGTGATGAGGAACACAGAGGAGATCGTAACTGTAGACGAACTGAAAGGGCTCTTGGAGCTGCCCCGCCGGCCCCGGGCCTATGTGGGATATGAGACCAGCGGCAAGGTGCACCTGGGGCACATGCTCACTGCCAACAAGCTTCTCGACCTGCAGAGGGCGGGCTTTGACGTCGTCGTCCTCCTGGCCGATCTGCACGCTTTCCTCAATGAGAAGGGCACCCTTGAAGAGGTGCGAAAGATCGCAGACTACAACCGGGACTGCTTCATGGCCCTGGGGTTGGACCCCGAGAGGACGGAGTTCGTTTATGGAACAGACTATCAGCTCAAGCCGGAGTACATGCTCAAGATCCTTCAGATGGCCAGAAACACCACCCTCAACCGTGCCCGCCGGAGCATGGACGAGGTCTCCAGAAATGCGGAGAACCCCATGGTCTCCCAGATGATCTATCCCCTGATGCAGGCCATTGACATCGCCGACCTGCATATCGACCTGGCCGTGGGCGGCATAGACCAGAGGAAGATTCATATGCTGGCCCGCGAGGAGCTGCCGCGCCTGGGGCTGCCTGCCCCCGTATGCATGCACACGCCGCTTATACCGGGCCTGAACGGGGAGAAGATGTCATCCTCAAAGGGCAACAACATTGCCGTGGACGAGCCGGCTGCCGACGTGGAGAAGAAGATAAAGAGCGCTTTTTGCCCAGCCAAAGAGGTGGAGAACAATCCTGTGCTGGCCATATGCAAGTACCACGTCTTCCCCAGGATTGAGGCTGGCATGACCATCAAGAGACCGGCCAAGTTCGGCGGGGATGTCTCTTATCAGAACTACGAGGCAATGGAAGCGGACTACGTGAGCGACGAGTGGATCGCCGACTTCGACGGGAACGGCACGCCGGATATCCTGAGCGTCAACCAGTTCTCCGTCCACCTGAGCCTCAATGCCGGCCCCGGG
>JBFYLF010000006.1:0-15100 GCA_041305505.1 Methanothrix sp.
GAAACAGAGCACGGCCACTATGGCTTCATGCCACCTGCCTCGATCTATCATCGCTTCATGACCGGCCTTACCGGGGGCAAGATGTCCTCCTCAAAGCCGGAGAGCCACATTGCCCTCACCGAGGACCCCAAAGAGGCTGGTAAGAAGATCATGCGGGCCATCACCGGCGGCAGACAGAGCCTGGCAGAGCAGAAGAAGCTTGGCGGCGAGCCCGAGAAGTGCTCGATCTACGAGTTCCTTGTATTCCACCTTTCAGACGATGATAAAGAGCTTCTTGAGCTTGATGCCGAGTGCCGCTCGGGCAGGCGCATGTGCGGAAGCTGCAAAAAGGATGTTGCTGAGAGGATCGAGAGGTTCCTCCGAGAGCACCAGCAGGCTCGCGAGGCCGCAAGGGATATGCTGCCGGAGTTTGGAATCACGCCCTGAAGAGACCTAAGGAGAGATGCAGCACGTGCAAAATTCGTATCGGTCAGCGGCGCCCCGCGATCATTCTCTTCTTATCCCCGGCGTTGTCAGATACCATCTTCCCTTTTTCCCTTTCATGAACTCCAGGGCATTCGTGTAATCATCGAAGTAATAGGCCTCTTTTGTGTCCAGATTCATTAGGCTGATCCGGCTCTCAACGGAAATTCCCTTCTCGGCTAGCATCTGCTCTATCTCCTGCCGAAGTAAGCTCTTCTTCTTTTCCAGCTTTCCCGAAGCTTTCATACGCTCATCTCTATCCTTGGACAGAAAGGCACTTTCCCCCATTCATAATTTGGAGGGCTTGGCCAGGCGAACAGCCCACTTGATATATTCTCCAGCAGGAAATTCGTGAACCGACGTGGCCACAATCAGGCCTTCCCCCAGGGATGCTGCCACAAGAATTGCTCTGCCTTTATGGTCTTTTAAAACCGTCTCAAATCTCCCCCCTGGAATAAAAAAACCATCGCACTCAGGCGTGCTGGTGCTGAGCAGAGATGAGCACTCGTGACATGATGGAGCAACGCTCTGGGTGCCGAGCTCGCAGACATACTCCAGGGGCAGCGGCAGCCAGTCAAAGTCATGCCTCGGGACCATTGCACCAAAGATGGTCAAGACGCCTCCCTCTTTCACAAATTGAGAGATATTGGATCTGATCCTCTGAAGCGCCGGGAGAGCCCTGGAGTAGAGGGGATTGGCAAAGCCAGTGGGGATAAGCACAACCTTGAACCTTGGAAGAAAGGGGCTTCCCAGTATCTCAGGAGAGATGAACTGATAGCTCACCTTCAGTTCTTGGAATAGCTTTTGATAGAGGAAGCTCTCGCTTCCTATGAATGCAACATCTGGCATACCAGTGCAGTCTCTTCTGAAGGAGCATCATGAAAACCTTTGCGGCTGCAATGCCCGGCTCAGGGTGACTTCTCGCCATCGGTCTCCATTAAGTTTATTACTAAATAATATCAGCATACTGACTGCGATTATATATGGAACAAGAATTGATGAGGATTGGGGTCTCCCTGCCGGAGAAGCTTCTCTCCCGGTTTGATGAGATCATATTGAAGCGCGGCTATTCATCGCGCTCGGAAGGAATTAGAGACGCAATAAGAAATTATATCGTCCATTACGAGTGGATGAGCGATGTTCAGGGCGAGAGGGTTGGCGTAATCACTCTTGTCTACTCCCACGGCCAGAGGGGTCTTGTGGACAACCTCACCGCGATTCAGCATGAGGCAGGGAGCATCATCCAGTCGAGCCTTCATGTTCACCTGGACCATGACAACTGCCTGGAGGTCATAGTGCTTAAGGGCGAGGGGCAGGATGTGAGAGCGGCGGCGGAGAAGATGATGTCCTTGAAGGGCGTCAAGCACGTCAAACTCACAACCACTTCTATGGGCAAAGAGCTCTAGACTTCAATGAGTCTCCAAGAGATCATTCCGGGAGTCTTTGCAGCTGAGGAGGACGGCCAGAGGAGGCTTATGAGCCATAGCCACGATCCTTTGCAGGTCTACGGAGAGCGCATCAGGGATGGCTACAGGCTTTGGGACCCATTCCGATCCAAACTCGCAGCTTTCCTGCTCAAATCCAAGGGTCCAAAGCCGGCACTATCTAGCGATTCAAAGGTTCTCTACCTGGGGGCTGCTACTGGGACAACCGTGAGCCATGTGAGCGATATAGTCAGCGACGGCCTGGTTTATGCAGTGGAGTTCTCGCCCAGGTCAATGCGTGATTTGGTAAGGCTTTGTGAGAGGCGCGAAAACATTATTCCGATACTTGCAGATGCATCTCGCCCGGAGGATTATGCCTTCATGCTCGAGCCTGTGGACCTGGTCTACCAGGATGTTGCTCAGAGGAATCAGGCGGAGATAGCATCATCTAACTGTCGCCGCTATCTCAAGCCAGGGCATGATCTTATTCTGATGCTCAAAACCCGCTCTGTCGATGTCAGCGCAAGCCCTCAGGCAGTCCTCTCCTCCGAGACTGAAAAGTTGCAGGGACTGGATTTATCCTGCGTTTTGGATCTGCTCCCATTTCATCAGGATCACTATGCAGTCTTGGCCAGGAAACCGACTTGATTCTCCACTACATTTTGTCTGAAAATGAAATCCTGGCCTAGCTTGCCAGCTTCTTGATCTCATCAATTATGATATTGGGAAGAAGCCTGACGTAGCCCACCAGCGGGATCTTTGCTCTGGCAACTCCTATCACCCACTCGTCCTTGACGGGGGTGAGAAGGCTGATCCCCTCTCCGACAAATGTGCCGTTTTCAGTCTGGTAAATTAGAAGGCCCGTCTCCTTGTCAAGGTAAATCTCGCTTCCAACGCTCATGAGATCCCCTCTGTGCTCGCTTATGTATGTGAGATTGGCCGTTCCGAAGATATTTCCTGCCATCTGGTCGATCATCTCATTGTGATCCCCTTTGGTGATATAGCCTGAGAAGGGCGCAGGAGGCCCCTCTTCCCACATGGGATCTCCCGCCTCGACATGCCGAAGAGCCCTATGAATGATGGGCGTCGCCTTCTCCTTGCCTGGAGCAAAGCCGATGAGCATCTTGAGCTGATCAAACAGATTGAGGCTCGCCTTGCCATAAGGCCTGTAGAGTATAACATCGCCCGGCATATTGAATGCGGTATATCCGGTCTTCTCAGCCTCATCCCCGGGGATGACATCAGTTCGCGAAGCTCCTTGAACCAGCACGATGTCACCTATATTGAGATTGGGCACCATACTTCCCGACTCAACTGCAACCATTGGCGTCCAGAGGCCGAGGAGCAATTGGGATAGGAGGGATATTCCGCCTACCACCACAACCACGAATATTATGTCCTTGACCAGGCCTGGAAGAGGCAAATTGTCAAACCACTCTGCAATCCTCATCAACCAGCTTTATCCGTTGGTAGACTCTTATACTCCTTTCGATGCAGCAGATGTCCAGAAGTCGCATCTCTCGCCGCCCCGATCCGGGCCAGGATATAGTCCAGAAGCTAGCTGAGATGGGCTATCAGCTCGAGCCGGAGGCTTTGAAGGTCATCTGTCGCCATCCTGGCAGCAAGGAGGATCTATTGCGCCGGATCATCAGCAGCACAGATAGGTCTGTGGCCGTAATAGGAACATCTCATCTCTCATGTCTTCTCGATTCATCCGCCCCGCCCGCTCTTTTGCCAGTTCGGCCTTCATCCGCTCCTTCAGACTCTGCGCTGCCGTTATCCTGCGTGCCCAATCCCGAGCGCGAATGCTCAGCAGAGCTGAATTGCGACATAACCGGCCGCTCTACGTGCGTAGGAGACTATAGCGACTTTGTGCACTACTTTCGCGACAGATACGCGAAGATCAGAGAGATGCTCTCTCGAAGGCTCAACTCCCGGCCTATAGAGTCCTTGGGAAAGAGCACAACAGGTCGAGAGGTCTCTGTGATCGGCATGGTCATGGATGTCAGGACTACAGCCAAAGGCAATCGAGTGATCGAGCTGGAGGACCCAACCGGATTGATTACCGCAGTCGTCCAGAAGGATTGTGAGATCTATGAGCAATCCGGGTTTATCATAACAGATGAGGTCATCGGGGTCACGGGCACATCTGACGGCAACGGAAGGCTCTTTGTTAAATCGCTGCTCTGGCCCGATATGCCAAACCACACCGCCCCTCTTGAGAAGGGAAGCGGCTGTGCCCTTCTGCTATCAGATCTTCATGTGGGTAGCAAATACTTCATGGCGGACGCATGGGAGAGCTTTTTGAATTGGCTTAGCGGAAAGGAGGACGACCCGTCCGGCCTCTCCGCGCAGGTTCGCTACATTGTGATTGCCGGCGATTTGGTTGACGGGATCGGCATATATCCAGGCCAGGAGAAGGATCTGGCTCTGAAAGACATTCATGATCAGTACAAGGAGGCAGCCCGCTGGCTCAACGCCATCAGAAAGGACATAAAGGTGATCATAGCGCCGGGAAATCATGATATGGTGCGCCAGGCCGAGCCCCAGCCCGCTCTTCCGGAGGATATTAAAAGCTATTTTCGCGATGACATGCTCTTTGTGGGCAATCCCGCCTGGGTCACATTGGGCGGCGTGTCTGTCCTGATCTACCACGGACGGAGCATTGATGATCTCGTCCTGCGCTTGCCGGGCATCACTTACTCAGCGCCCGAGAAGGCCATGATCGAGATGCTTCGAAGGCGGCACCTCTCTCCAATTTATGGCAGCCGCGTCTCAATCGCGCCGGAACATGAGGACCATTATGTCATATCCAGGCCGCCTTCAATATTGCATTGCGGCCATGTTCATACCGTCGGCATCGCCAGATACAAGGGAGTGGTTGTGATCAACAGCGGCACATGGCAGTCTCAGACCGATTTTCAGAAGAAGATGAACATCCAGCCGATTGCCGGAGTCGTCCCTGCAGTCGACCTGGCCACTATGAAGGTCCGAAAGCTGATCTTCTCATGATATATTTTTAACGAATCTATCTGCAAATAGATTACTTAATTAATATTAAAATTTGACTTAGTCTGCTATATCTTCTTAGTCTGCTTCCTACAAACATGCTATGGAATTTTATGAAAACATCTTGCGGCTAATATTTATTATATTGTAAAATCTATTTTATAAAGAAAATATACATTTTTACCCCTATTGATCTTTATTAAATACGAATATGTCATGAAGATATTTTAAGAATTATGTCTCTCAGCCAATCCAAAATTTAGTATGTCTCACCAAAAAATATAAATATTATCAATGCGCACATCAGTCTATATTAAAGGATGTATGGGGTGAGATTATTAAGAAGATAGGCTTTGCAATGGTATTGGCTATAGCCATGATGTCCATTTCTGCTATGGCAGCGGACAATGATTTTGGCTTGGCTGGAAGCGGCGGTGTGGATATTCTCGGAACCGGTATATTTGAGACAAACGGGGCTTTGATGAAGTTCCCGTCAGGTCAGGATACCAATATCGACACACTGGAGGTAGGCAATGATAGGGCAATGGCATATGGAAGCATCTTCCAGAGAGCTCCGATGGCCACTGCTACAAACAACCTGGAGATAAAGAAGAACCAGGATACTGGACCATGTGAATGCTGCACTGAGACCTACAGCGAGGGCACGGACAAGTTCACTGAGAAGTGCAATGACTGCTGCACCAAGGTGAATATCGATCAGATCAAGGTTGGCAACAGAGACGCCATGGCATTTGGATTCGCCGCTGCAACCAACAATGTTAAGATCGTAGCCAATCAGCAGTAAAGCTCTGTGATTGATTCAGAGGGCCCAAAAATGAAGATGTTGACAGGACCTGCCAGCCTTGTGCTGGTGGGAGTTCTTTTTATTTTCACCTTCGCGGGTCTTGCGTCATCCGAGCCCCAGTCGGATGTCCAGAAGCAGCTCAACGATTTAAAAGAGAGTTCTCTTTCTTCACTTCACTATGGAACTGCCCCCAATTGGGGTGTGCTCAAGGCTGGCGAGGACACGATATACTTTCCCTGGCACGGCTCGTCTCTGCCCGGACGTCCAGCTCTATCCAGGTCTACCTCAATGGCACCTTTAAGCGAAGAGATTGAGTTGGATAGCACAAACTCCACTGCAAATGTTCAAGACATTCTCGCGATAAACTCTATGAAAGAGAGGAAGCTGGTCCATAAAGGATCTCAGAACGGGGATCCTGACAATAAAGGTCTTCTGAACACTCTGGAGATAGAGGTGAGTGGCGGCGGCCAGGACATTAATATGTCCGATCTTGTAGATGATGAGACATATTATCCTGAGCATGGAGGTGGCATAGTCCGCCATGCTGGAAATTACCTGACGGTCAATGTTCATGACATCTCAGTCACCGCCGTAAACAGCATGCAGGGGGGAAATGCAGTAGCAACCTCGAATATCATCATCGAGCCGGTGCAGATCATCGTCTGCCCCTCTGAGGTCAACACGAAGCTAAAATGATCTCAAATTGAGATCTCTTTTAATTCTTTTTCTTTTATTAAAATAATCCATCGATTCTTCTTGCATCTTTTCCAGCCAATTCATGCTGAATGCTGTTCTCAATATAAAACCTTGAATCGATATTCATTCTAATCTTTCATAATCTTCAGTCTTATTTGCTATTATGATCATAGCATATCTCTTGTAAAATTCATAAGCTAAAATATTCTAATAAATCTAGCAATTCCACTGGAAAAACACCAATAAATATATATATAATAGATGCCAAGTTAAGCACAACTAATAAGTTTATGGGGTGAGACTATCAGACGAGTAGCTATATTCTTTGCGATGGCTATGGCACTGGCCGTTTTTGCGGTTCCTGCCATGGCACAAAGTGCAATGATAGGAAGCGGCGGCGTAGACATTCTCGGCCAGGGCATCTTTGAGACAGGCTCAAGCGCCTTCAAGTTCCCAGCCGAAGGGGACATCAACTTTGATTCGGTAGAGGTTGGAAACGACAATGCATTAGCCATAGGTGGAACGGCACAGGGAGCCTTTTTCGGGGCTAATCGTGCTGCTGTAACCGCTCAGAACAACCTGAAGATCAAGAAGAATCAGGACTCCGGCGAGTGCGCATGTTGCCAGGCTCTGGATCCAAGCTGTCCCTGCAAGGACTGCTGCACCAAGGTCAATGTGGAGCAGATAAAGGTTGGAAGCAGGAGTGCAACTGCC
This sequence comes from Methanothrix sp., assembly GCA_041305505.1. Classification (GTDB taxonomy): domain Archaea; phylum Halobacteriota; class Methanosarcinia; order Methanotrichales; family Methanotrichaceae; genus Methanothrix. The sequence continues at coordinate 7,111 of JBFYLF010000006.1, forward strand.
ATCGGTCTCTCGCTTCAGGGTGCTTTCCCGTTCTCAAGGAATTCAGCATCAACCCTGGCTCAAAACAACGTAGAGATTGTAACCAACCAGCAGTAGCTTTAGGGTCTAGCGACCCCTAGGAGTGCTAAGAAAATGGCAAAATGGCTAAGACCCACCGGCAGCAAGCTGGTGGGAGCTACTTTTATTTGCATAATTCTGATTGGGGCGGCTTATGGAACACAACCGGCAAATCTGCCTGATCTGCAGAGCAAGCTCAAGGAATCGATTTCATCGCAGCCAATCTTGAACCCGGATCCAAGAGCAACAGCTCTCATGCTGCAAAGCCCTCCTTCAAGGCAGTCCATCTCCCTATCTTCTGCAGATCCATCCGCTGAGGTCTCGGAACTTGTGGCGGTCAACTCCGTCGGACAGAGAGATATCATCTGCGATGAGGAGCAAACGGGAGATGCCAACGATATGGGTCTCGTCAACTCCCTGGGTGTAAAGGTCACCGGCCAAGAGGTGGCTTCCGAGAATGCCTGGCCGGAAGAGGACATAGGCATGGATCTGAATGCAGGCGAAGATGTGGAGAGCGTAGTTGATAATGCCATCAATGCCAGTTTGCAGCAAATCGAAGATCGGGATGAGGGCTCTGTGCAAAAGGCCCAATCCGACAAATCGATGAAAGTAGGAAATGATCTTGACATAGCCGTCACGGGAATTTCTGTCACCGCCTTGAATACAGCAGAAGGCGGCAGTGCTGTGGCCACATCCAATATAATCATCAAGCCCGTGCAGATCATCATCTGTTCCTCTGAGATCGAGGAGAAGCTGAAGTGAAATCTGCTGGGGCCTCTCCCCCGGCCTGCATTCCCTTTTTATCGATCTGCCCGTCTTAAATATCTCTTAGCCGCACAAGAGCCCGTTATTCAGGCTCACTGGATGCATCAAAAACTATAAGGGCATTTGTCTTCAATCCCTCTGACGATATGACCATCCAGAGACCGAGAGGCACCAGGGATTTTCTTCCGGAGGAGACCGAGAGGCGGCGTTTGGCCAAGAGGGCCATGCAGCAGGTTTTGGAGCGCTGGGGGTACAAAGAGGTAGCAACTCCGACATTTGAGCATCTGGAGCTGTTTACATTGAAATCAGGACCATCCGTCGTCGAGGAGATCTACAGTTTCAGGGACAAGGGCGATCGCGATATGGCCCTGCGCCCGGAGCTTACGGCTCCTGTGATACGAATGTATGTCTCAGAGCTTCAAAACTCGCCAAAGCCCCAGAGGCTGTGGTACTTCGGGAACTGTTTCCGCTATGAAAGGCCTCAAAAGGGGCGCTTTCGGGAGTTCTGGCAGATGGGCGCTGAGCTAATCGGCGGGGCAAGGCCTGACTCAGAGGCGGAGGCAGTAGCCCTTGCAGACAGCGTCCTCAAGAGCGTTGGTGTCGCCGGGGACATTCATATAGGCTACCTTGGTTTGATCCGCAGCATTCTGAGCCGGATCGATGCACAGCATCGTTCTGCGATCATGAGGATGATAGATAAAAAAGAGAGGGATGCTCTGTCCGCCCTTCTGGATGATATCGGCTGCAGTCACCTCGGTCTACTGGAGCTGATCGACATCAAAGGTACGAATGCCCTCAACCGGGCTGCACAGATCGCGGAGGATCTGAGATCCGAGCCTCATCGGATTGATCCAACCTCTTTTGCCCATGGTGGAGAGGCCTCCGGCTCGACGGACGAGCCATCGAAACAGGCCGGACGGGGCTCGGCGAGGGATGGCCGAGCGGTTGAAGCAGAGCTGAACCTGGAAGAGTTTCAGGAGATGATCGACCTTCTAGAGGGCTATGGCGTCGATTTTACCATAGACTTCGAGATCGTGCGCGGTCTTGAGTACTATTCAGGCACTGTCTTTGAGATATATGCAGAGGGCCTTGGAGCTTCGCGCCAGATCTGCGGCGGAGGAACATATGAGCTTGCAAGCCTCTTCGGAGGGAAGGGGACCTCTTCCACAGGCTTCGGCCTGGGCTTTGACAGAATAATGGAGATAGTTCAGACGGAGCCTCAGCTTCGCTCGCCCGTCTACGTTGCCTTTACACCTGATGTCAAGAAAGAAGCTGCAGGCATCGCCAAAGAGCTGAGAAATGTCTTTCCCGTGGTCATCGATGTCATGGGCAGGGGCTTAGGTGCCCAGATCAAGGCGGCTGCTACAGCAGGTGCGAAATACGTTGTGATCATTGGCCGGGATGAGATCGACTCTGGACGGCTGGTGCTCCGCGACATGCAGAAGGGAGAACAGGAGAGCCTGGCCCTGGCGGAGATCGAGGAGCGGCTGAAGCAGCATTTTATGGGATGATGACTGCCATCCGGCGGAGGGTGTCCCCTTTGAGGAGATCCTACCCTTGAGCTTCAAGCCGGAGCGTTCAGTCGTTGACCAGGGATGATATGATGCCGTCGACCTCTCTGGCATCATTTTGAAGCTTTCCGTCTGATTGAGCGATTATCCTGGCTAGATCCCTGCGCAGCGGTCCCAGGATAAATGGGTCCTTCTTAGCATCAGTCCCTGTGGCCATGAGCCGAAACCTCTCCAGCCTCACTCTCATCACATCAGGCTTCTCCAGAATCTCCAGCAGCTCGCGGAGTGTATGAACCAAGCTCTTGCCCCTTTCAGTCAGCTCCAGCCGATTGACCCGTCCCACAGGCCGGGAGACTATCAGCCCCTCCTCCGCCATCTGATCGAGAATGCTGCATGTATGGGATACGGTGGAGTCGATCCTCTTGGCCACAAGAGCAGCATAGGCCTGATCGATCTCCGCAACAGCTAAAATGGCCGAGACCGGCTTCTCCCTCAGGAAAAGCCGCTCGAGTGGTTCTGGCATATGCTTTATACCGCTTATCTCTCTTCAGTCAATCATGCCTGCTCGCCAGAGGCGACCTGAAGAGAGGTTGGAGAGATCGCCTGGGATTTTGTAGCCTCTTCCGGCAGGGCGATGCTCTTAGGCGTGTCGAAGTCGCTGAAGATATCGGAGGTTTCTACTGAGACCGAGATCCGACCCAGCTTGATGGATTCATTGTACATTGTCATCTGGCCTGATTCGAGGTCCATGCCACCTATTATCTCCGGTGTTATGGTGAAGCTCATGCGGCTCTCGTATTTCACAGGCAGGTATGTGCTCTTGGAGATCCAGATGGTCTTCTCCATCTTGGAGGTCTCATTCAGCTCAGTGCTGTTGAATGATGGGAAGTTCATTGGATACTGCACAATCTTAGCTGCCACGGAGAACGCGGTGTTGAACAGTGTGATGTTGTCTTCTTTTCCGGGTACGATCAGGAGTTTATATGCTTGCTCACCGTTGACCTCTTCATCGCCCAGATCCTCTGTACGGGAGAGGCTGAAGGACCTGGCCAGTGAAAGCACATTATTATTGTTGTTCGCGCTCCAGACCTCCTGGGGGGACCTTGGGTCTACAAGATGGGTCCAATTTCTGCCCTCTTCCCAGACGTAAGTCGAGTTGCCGATCAGAAAAACCTCGGTCTTTGTGCTGTTGCTGATCTCAGGCTCGCTCTCAGTCTTCATGCTGCTCTTTGTTGAGCCTGTTGCATGGACTTCCTGGCCTGTCAGGTTTACAGTGGAGTGCATCTCTGCGCTTTCAGCGATTGTAGCCTCCTGTTCTGCAGTGGCATTCGGCCCGGCGCTGAGCGTCCAGACCTGAGACATCGAGCTTTCCAGAGCAAAGCTGGAGAGGTTCTCAGCAGACGATATAGACAGATTCTTGAGCTCCTCTGTACTTTTTCCTGCGACCTGTGGCCCCTTCTCGGTGCAACCGGATATGGCCAGTGCAATCAACATAAGAACCAACAATAATCTCTTCATATTTCTCACATCTCCTAATGATAATGACTTAAATCAATTCGCTCTGCCGTTTTGGCATCATCTCCGCCCGGCAGGAACAAACCGCTCTCCTGTGATCATCTCAAAGAGCTTGATATAAATCCTGCTGGTCTCTGCCACGACCTCGGCAGGCAGAGCAGGGATTTGTGGCTCCTCACGGCCTGCATCCCGAGCAGCATAAAGCCGGTCTTTGTAGCCGGTCTGGCGGAAGTACTGGCGAACGTACTCCTTTGAGAGGTCCACAAGTTCTCCTGCTTCATAGCGGGCTTTGTCCCAGAATCTGTCTTCGTCAGCAGTTCCGTAGACATCTATCACCATGATCTGCCTGCTCTCGTCGAAGGCCAGCTCCTTCTTGCCGTCTGCATGGATGAGGCCCCGGGAGGAGACGGCGCTGCCTATATCCTCGTCGATCTTGAGCACAATCTCCCGTGCATCATCGAACTCGCGGGCCGACAGCCCGGAGATCTGGAGGGCCTCATCTCTGTCTAGAAGCCTGTCAGTCTTTTCAAGCTTCGTTGATACCTCGATGAACGGCTCGGGAAGAGCCTCGCCTGAAACGACCTTGTGCCCTGATGAGAAGCCGAGGTCCTTCGCGGAGAGCTTTCCCTCCTTCACCCTGTCGTAGAGGGAACCTGCCACATACCAGCGACAGATCCATTCCAGGGGAATCAGATAATTCTTGGACTTTGGGCTGATCTGGGACGGCTGGAGGATGTCAACCTTCTTGCAGAGCATTCCTGCCGGTGGCAGGTACTCTATGAAGTGGGTCTTGATGCCCATCTTTGCTGCCCTTTCAAACCAGTAGACTCCCTCCCTGCTGAGGGTCTCGCCCTTGAAGGGGATTTGGCTTGGTATGACCTTGTCGAAGACTGAGATGTTGTCTGTGAAGCAAAACTCCAGCCTGTCTCCGAGGTCGTAGGCCTCCTTGACCTTGCCCTTCATCAAAAGCTTGCGCTGCATCAGAAACGCCTCTGACCGGGAAAGATGATAACCTTTTGCCTTTATCCTATGCCCCGACCTATGCAAGATATGTGATTTCAGGATGAATTGGACTTAATTTAAAAAAGAATTTAAAAAGGAGGATAAGAGAGGCTCAATCGAAGTCCTCTCCACCCATGCCACCCATGCCGCCTGGCATGCCACCTGGGCCGCCAGCGGGTCCGCCGGACTTGGAGGCGATGACATCATCGATTCTCAGAATCATGACTGCAGCCTCGGCAGCGCTGTTGATTGCCTGGGTCTTGACCCTCAGGGGCTCGACCACGCCGAGCTTGAGCATATCAACGGGCTCGCCTGTGTCCATGTCCAGGCCGGCGCTCTTGACTCCCTTCTCATGCTGGCTTCGCAGAGCCACTAAAGAGTCGATCTGGTCGAGGCCAGCGTTCTCGGCCAGCGTCTTGGGAATTACCTCCATTGAGTCTGCAAAGGACTCGATGGCAAGCTGCTCGCGTCCGCCAACGGTTGCCGCATACTCGCGCAGGCGAAGGGCCAGCTCGACCTCGGGAGCGCCGCCGCCTGGGACAAGCTGTTTGTCCTCGACTACAACGCCCACAACCCGGAGCGCATCTTCCATTGCCCTGTTCAACTCGTCTACCACATGCTCGGTTCCGCCGCGAAGGATAATGGATACGGACTTCGGGTTCTCGCACGCCTCAACGAATGTCATCTTCTCGTCGCCGATCTTCCTCTCCTCGACGAGGCCAGCCTTGCCCAGATCATTGGCCATCAGGTCGTGGATGCTTGTGACGACTCTTCCGCCTGTGGCACGCGCGAGCTTCTCCATGTCGCTCTTCTTGACCCGGCGAACTGTATAGATGCCATCCTTTGCAAGGAAGTGCTGGGCCAGGTCGTCGATGCCCTTCTGGCAGAAGACAACATTAGCGCCAGTGGACTTGACTGCGTCAACCATGCCTTTGAGCATGCTCTCCTCCTGGTCCAGGAATGCCTGAAGCTGGTCTGGGGAGGTGATCTCTATCTTGGCGTCGACCTCGGTCTTCTCGATCTCAATCGCAGCGTTAAGCAGTGCGATCTTGGCTCCAGTGACCTTCTTTGGCATATTGGGGTGCAGCCGGTCCTTGTCTATGACCATGCCGTGAACAAGCTCGGAGTCTGTGATTCCGCCGCCGACCTTCTTCTCAACGGTGATGTTGTCTGTGTCGACAGAGCCGTCCTCGTCTACAACGGCCTCGACAGCCTGAACTGCGAGGTTTGCCAGTTCGTCTCTGGCTGTACCGGAGCCCTTGCCGGTCATGGCTGTGACTGCGATCTTCTTGAGGAATGCTGTGTCCTTGACAGAGACGTCCACTGCGATTGTCTTGAGGATCTCCAGGGACTTGTCTGCAGCAGCCCTGTAGCCTGCAGCGATGACAGTTGGATGGATCTCCTGGTCCAGCAGCCCTTCGGCCTGCTTGAGCAGCTCACCGGCCAGCACCACAGCGGTGGTTGTGCCGTCTCCGACCTCTGCGTCCTGGGTCTTGGCGATCTCAACCATCATCTTGGCTGCGGGGTGCTCGATGTCCATCTCTTTAAGAATGGTGACGCCGTCGTTTGTTATGACCACATCGCCCAGAGTGTCAACGAGCATTTTGTCCATGCCCTTGGGGCCGAGGGTTGTCCTGACGGCTCCTGCCACGGCCTTTGCGGCCATGATGTTCGACCTCTGCGCTTCCCGGCCAGCCGTTCTCTGGCTGCCTTCCTTGAGAATGAGTACGGGTGTTCCACCGAATTGTCCTGCTGCCATTTAATTTCCTCCAATTAGGATTAGATCAAAGCGAGATATCGGGTGTTTAAACTTCTATATAAATACTGCGGATGGTGTGAGTTGAACCCTCTAAAATGGAGGGCAGCACACCATGATGCAGCTACCCTTTATCTCTGATTTCATTCTGTCTCTTCAACCCTCTTCTTAAGCGCCTGGTTCATAGCCTCGAAGTTGAGCTTTGTGCCATCGAGAAGTCCGCGTGAAAAGGGGATAAATAGACCGCTAAAGGATTCGCTTTGAACAAATCTGACCAGATCCTCGCTCAATGACTCTATGACAAAGCTATGCTCACCATCGAACAATCCTGGAACGAAGAGATGGCCAATCCAGCATAGCTCCCTATCAGGCAAGGCCACAAGTACGGTTGGAGTAATGGTCATAGTCTCATCTCCAAGCCTCATCCGAACCACCAACTCTTCGCCTGGACTGGCGACGCCTGTAACCTGGAGGATAAACGGATTCCATTGAGGATATTCCTCAAAGTCGGTCAATTCCTGCCACACCTCTGAGGCTGATGAGTTGATTATGACATCGGTCTCTATAGTGCTTTTTGCAATTGTGATCCTGTCGGATATGACAGTCGTTATGAGCAAAGCTGCTAAGAGGATGATAATCATCTGGGCAATCCAAAGATGGAACCGAGACGTTGGGGCCACATTCCTTCATAGTTTTATGGGATTATTATCTTATCGAGTTCTTGAAGGTGCCTTCTATTAAACGACCTGATGCTGACTCAATCCAGACAGGGAAAAGGAAATGCATCGATCATCCTGCTCCAGAGCCAACGCCAGCAGCCTTCTCCTGCCGGATCATGTACTGCAGCACCAGAAGGACAAGTATGTTTCCCGCCAGCCCGAGCAGTCCCAGGAACTGCACCTTGTAGAAGAGGAAGACCTGCACCAGGAATATCTGGACCAGCACTGCCTCCTTGAATAGCTCGTAGCCCTTCAGATGATCACTCTGCATCTTGATCGCCGCGGCAGCCACAAGGGCTGCTGCCAGGGTGGCGGAGAAGAGGCCGGCCAGGTCGAAGAAGCTGAGTGAGGGGAAGATGGATTGAAGGTCCACCTGCCAGTGAACCTTTGCATAGAGCAGGAAAAGCCCCAGAGCAAGGGCGGAAAGTGACTGCAGGACGAAGAAGGCTATCATTGCCCTGACAAACCATGCTTTCTTGACCAGCTTTATGTAAATCCGTCTTGCCTTGTACTTGGCCTTTGTATAGATGTTTGGCTTGGGAACCGACACGGCCTCGGTTGAGTAGAGGAGATCCCGCAGGGCCCGGACCACCGGATCGGCTGGCGAAAGCCCCTCCAGGAGCTGGAGAGCCCGCCTTCTCTCCCTGTGGTCCAGATCCCCAATG
>JBFYLF010000007.1:0-24378 GCA_041305505.1 Methanothrix sp.
CCAGCTTTCCTGTCATCAGACCCGACCGGCCTCCTGCCCCCTGACTCGATCGCCTCCCAAGCAAGCCAGCCCGCCCCGACGGCATCGCTGCAGGCCCGGACGGCCCGGCCCACGGGCGGCGGGACGCGGCCAGAGACCAGACTAAAACCCGCAATAGCCTGAAACTGTGGCTGTCTCATCCTAGCTTTCCTTTCACCTGGACAGCCCAGCCATCTCCCCTTGGGAAGCGAGTCCTAACTTGGAAAGATAAACTGCACTCTACGACAATCCCTCAAGACGCAGGACGCATAAAGCATCCGTTGAGAGCTTCCTGAAGCGAGAAAGATTTATGGGATGAGACGGCAGCTAAGTTAATGATGGCCTGGCTATGAGTAACGAAAAGATCACCTACCGTCTTCATGCCGTCCAACGGATGTTCGAGCGAAAGATCGGCGCAGAAGAAGTTAGATATGTGCTGGAGACAGGTGAGGTGATTGAAGAATACTTAGATGATACACCTTACCCCAGTCGCTTGATCCTGGGATGTTATAAGGGACGCGTTATTCATATCGTGGCCGCAAACAATCGCCTTGATGAAGAGATAATAGTAATCACAGTCTACGAGCCCGATCCCTCCGAATGGGACCTGAAATGCAGGAAGAGGATTTGATGAAATGCGTTATCTGCAAAAAAGCATCTACTAAGCCAGGAACAACCACAGTTACCTTTGAACGAGGTTGTTTGACAATGGTAGTAAAATGCGTGCCTGCTCAAGTCTGCCCTAATTGCGGAGAGGCATATATCAACGAGGAGATTGCATCCGCGCTACTTAAAGATGCAGAGAAAAAAGCAACTGCGGGAGCTCAAGTGGAGATCCGAGAATACGTTGCCGCATAGGCTTATCTTGCTGAATAATTTGCTTTCATAACAGGAATTGTCTTTGAGCTGCATGGCCCATCCAGCCTACTGCCCCTGTCCACGATCGCCTGTCAGGAAAGCCAGCCCTGCCGAGATCTCCGCAGGCCCTCCCGGCCCCCGGCCTGCTTAGCAGCAGGCAGCAGCGCCCGAACCATGATGGCGAGCGGTGGCCCAGGTGCGGACGGGCGGCGGGACGCTCGGCGGAAGGCCCATCCGGGACCCCGTTGCCGCCTGAAATTCCGCCTATCCAATTCCAGCTTTTCCTGTCGTCATGCCCGAACGGCTTCATGCTCCCGGAAACGATTGCCTGCCAAGCAAGTCAGCCCTCACCGATGACATCGTCACAATTCGGAGAACTGGCAGCTGGTGGCCGCCATGAGCGAGAGCTACGGATCCAAACATAATAACAACCGGAATCGGGCTGTAGCCCAGCGATGCTTATTCAAATAGACCGCAAGAGAAAAATCAAGCTTTTAAACACTTACATCTACAGAAGCCGCAGTCGTAGTTGGCTCGGGTATGCTAAGGCGCTCGGCCTTCAGCCCTTCCAGGTGAAATTCTATTGCCTCTTTCATCAGCTCCAGCGTATCTTTTTTCGTTGGACCGGTGGCTATGACGCCGGGCAAATCTGGACAATATGCAGCGTAATTATTTTCAGCCTTTTCAATGATAATCAGATACTCAGTCATCTTTCTCAATCTCCTTAAGACCACTTTGCTTCAATATACTATTCAAGGTGCCTCTTGGCACTTCATCATCCAAATTTCCAGAGATGGTCACTAATCCTCTCTTAAAATGATGCCTGTACTGCCTGTGACTGCCTCTTGTTCTATCAAGGAACCATCCATCTTCTTCTACCAGCTTAATGACGGCTCTGACTTTCAATTGTAGGCCTCAAATGAAATAATCAACCTACCTAATAATTAATCTCTTTGTGTATGTATCTGTTTCCTTGGTTGTATTCCACAGTTGAGCGAAAGACAGCGAATCCAATGTCTTAAGGTTGTCCCGCCCGATGGACCTCCAGCCCTCGGAAAACTGCCTGGTGCGCAGACATGCGCCACGTTGTACAAAGGTCCTACCGGCCCCCTCCCGCCTCCGTCCACGATCGCCCTTCAGGCAAGCTTGCCCGCTCATGCGACTTCGCCGCAGGCCCACCGGCCCGCTTGGCGGCGGGACGCGCGACGAAAGGCCCAGCCGGATCGAAAGCGGCCTAAAATCCCGGCTGCCCAATTCCAGCTATTTCAGTCATAGGCTCAACCATCTTAATGCCACCGGAAATCAGGGGCCGATTGAATAAGCCAGCAAACCCTTAATATCTGAACTTTGGATCGCCCTCCTTTCTCTTTCCATATAGCTTTATATTCGCATAGGCCGAAATAACAGCCAATGAAACGACTTTATGACTACACCGTGATCCTCCGCCCAGATGATAATGGCACATTCGTGGCCTTTGTGCCAGCCATTCCAGGCTGCCATGCCTGGGGAAGCACTCCGGAAGAGGCGCAAATTGAGCTGCTCAACGTCTTCGATATGATAAGAGAAGAGCACGAAGAGGAAGGGCGAATGCTTCCAGAAGATATTGATGTAAAGGCCGTTTATGCCTGCCAAAGCTAGAGACCTGCAGAAAGTTGCCAGAAAGCTGGGCTTCCAGATGGTACGGCAAAAAGGCAGCCACGCCAGATGGAAGCATCCTGACGGCAGAGCAACAACCATTCCAGTGCATGGAAATAGCGATATTGGAAGCTGGCTGTTCCATGAAATCCTAAAGCAACTTGGAATAACCGAAGATGAATTTCAAAAGCTTCTGGAGTAGCACGACCCATCCAATCATTTCTGTCTTTATGAAAGTAGCTAATAATTTTCTAAAAATAGAATCCGTATTGTAATTTGAAATCTATACTCAGCAAAGGCCGCCCTGGTGGAATTTTTATTCCTTACGGTAGCTAATCCTGCCTCCGGTCCTAGCCACGATCGCTTTCCAGCAAGACCTGCCCGCCCTGACGACATCGCCACAGGCCCTCCCGGCCTCCCTGGCAGCAGGAAGCAACGCCCGAACGACGAAAGGCGAGCTGTGGCCCCAGGCGTGGCTGGCGGCGGGGACGCGCGGCGAAAGGCCAAGCCGGAAGGCCTCTCTGACCAGAAATTTCGCTTTATTCAATCCCAGCTTTCCTGTGATCAGGTCCCGTGCAGCTGGCTGCATCTAAGAGCACAGACAAAAGGCCCGGACAAATGCAGCTACCTGAGTTGAAGCCTTAATCACTTCAGTCTCTCCTCCCCCGAAGAGCGTAAGGCCTTCATGTAAACATCTTCCCCAATCCAGAAACCGGCTTCGTTTCTCAGCTTATCGAGCTCTTCTCGCAGCGATTGTATTATTTCTTCTCGCTTGGCTCGGATTAAAATGCCAATTACGCCGGTGATGTTCAATCCATAAACTCTGGCAATCCTCCTGGCCTCGCTTTCGTCCAAAAAAACGACTTCTGGATCTCTTTCAACTGCAAGAGCTATAGTCTCTGATTCACCTTCGTGCAGGTCCTTTCTCAGAAAATTGATAAGAGCGTGATTTGTCGGTTCAACGACTTCTAACCATCCGGCTCGTCTTCCCTGTTCTACCTCAGAGGAGCCTGGCCAGTCTCTGCCTTCTCCAACCACCTCTCTCCAAACGGCCGGTGCTATGAAAATCTTCTTATGAAAATCGCGCAATAAATGGAGACGGCCGATCTTTGCCAGATGAATCAGCGTTGAAGAATCACTGATTGCACCCGGCATAACTCAGATCCTCTTGCAGATCTTCTTCCCCGTAGTGTCGCCTAATCCTGCGCTGACCGAGAAGATCTTCGAATTGAAGAAGAGTCAGGCCGCTCAATGCAGATGCTTTTCCGGATGAAAGCATGCCTCGCTGATAAAGTGCCAGAGCTAGCTCTTTATAAAGCTCCGCTTCGATATCGTCAGGAGGAACCCGAAGAGCATTTACTATCTCTTCTGGGATCTTCAAGGTCTTCGCGCTCATCAAATTCATGCTCCATTTCGTAATAAAAGCTGAGATTATTCATTAACCTTTGGTTTGGCTTAAATTTCATCCAGCCTTCTGTCCCCGGCCATGATCACCTGACGAAAAAGCCAGCCCGCTGGCGACATACTCCGAAGACCTGCCCGGCCCCCCTTGGCCCGCCTGGCAGCAGGCATCAGCGCCCGAACGACGACGGACGAGCGATAGGCCAGCCGGGAGCGAAAGGCTATAATCTCATCAAGTCCTTCAAAAGCAGATAATGTTCGGAGAATACATCCAGGCAGCTATGGAAAGGGCGACCTACGAGATTATAGATAATCCTGAGCCTTTTTATGGCGAGGTTTCTGAGCTGGAAGGGGTTTGGGCCACGGGCAAGACACTCGAAGAGTGTCGCAAGGAACTCCAAAGCGTAATTGAGGGATGGATCGCATTAAAGCTCAAATTAGGACATCCCATACCAGCCATTGACGGCTATAATATTTGTGCATCTGTGGAGCCGGTTTCGATTGCCGAATAAACTTGTCCTGTTTCGAGACGCGAGCTGATCAAGCGATTGAGAGGATTGGGATTTGTGGGTCCCTACCCTGGATCAGATCACGAATATATGTCCAGAGGTCTATTAGAGGTACGCATTCCGAATCCCCATGAGGGTGACATAAGCGTGGATCTTTTGCAGAGGATTCTAAAGAGAGCCGGCATCAGTCGAGAAGAATGGTTTGAGGAATCATAGTATCTTAATCTTTAGTTTGTTTTTTGTGGCAGCGCTATCGAGCAACTGCATTGCACAGACCTGCCAAGCAGGAGGCCGCAGCGCTCGAACGACGATAACATGCTGAGACCAAGCGCGGCGGGCGGCGGGACGCGCAGCATTGGCCAGGCCGGGACCGACAGCGGCCTAAAATCCAGGCTGTCCAAGCCAATATATTCCTATCATCAGACCCGTCCGACTTATTCGATCCAAAGCTGCTTCTGTCTTATGGCAAATGCATTGCATTTCCTGCTAAGGATAATTGGTAGAGAGCGAAAAGATATATCTCATTACCGTTAATAAATATAGCAATGTTAGCAGAGTACATTAAAGCGGCATTGGATAAGGCAACCTATGAGATTATCGACGATCCTGAGCCCTTTTATGGTGAGATTCCTGAACTTAAAGGAGTGTGGGCTACCGGAAAGACCCTGGAGGCTTGCAGGGATAACCTCATGAGTGCTCTTGAAGATTGGATTGTTTTTCGGCTTAGAACTGGAAGATCAATTCCATCAGTTGGAGCAGCGTCCATTATAGTCTCTACGGAGCCGGTAAGCGTTGTCGAATAAGCTTACTCCGGTCTCAAGAAGAGAGTTGATACATCGATTAAGAAAATTGGGATTTGACGGCCCATTTCCCGGATCAAAACACGATGTAATGGCCAGAGGTGATGATTCGGTCATCATTCCCAATTCACACCGTGGGGAAGACATAAGCGTTGATCTGCTTACAAAGGTCTTGAGACAAGCCGGGATCTCTCGAGACGAATGGCTTGATGCCAGATAAAGACTTGATTACCTCGGGCAGAGGAGAATGCACAAAGCCACTCCAGCCAAAATACTTCCATAAATAGCAAGAACTCTTGTTGATCAGGCTGCATGACCTGACGACATCACCACAGATCCGCATGGCACCGATCCGCATCGCAGCGGCCAGCAGTGCCAATGCACAGCAGGCGGTGGGACATGTTGGCAAGCCAGCCCACTCTAACTGCATATCCGCAGGCCCACCCGGCCCACCGGCCTGCCTGGCAGCAGGCAGCAGCGCCCGCGCAGGCGAATGGCGAGTGGATGGCCGGGCGCGGAGTATTTCGCCTAGACCCATCTATGATGCGAAATGATTTCGGGACTCCACATGCAAAGCTAGACAATCGATAAATTTATTAGTCTATATCTCCTAAATGAAACGAATAATAGTTAGCAAAATCAGAGATATAATTTGAAGCCTCATCTCAAGTCCAAGGGGGACTTCTTCTGCTGTCCTCATGTTCCGGCAGGTTCTCACCATTGGAGATGCCCATCGGTGGGATAAAGACTGTAATAGTCGATCCGCATAACGAGATCGTGCCCTACTGGTTCGAAGAATTCCTCAGACAGAAACGCAGCCTGATAGCCGTGCGAATAGATGCCCACCACGACATGTTCCAGTTCTGCCCGGCTCTTCCTGCCAGGGAGGGAAGGGATAGCATCCATTTTCTGGAGCGGCTGCTGCCTTATATCTATCATTACAGCCGCTCGATGGTCAATGAGGGAAACTTCACCTGTCCGGCATTTCACTACGGTGCAGTTGGAGCGCTCTACCATTATCACCCAGGAAAGGAGAGGCTTGACTCTTATGGCAGGGCCTCTGGGTCGGGGACTTATGAGGTACCAGAGACCTCAGATAGATGCGTCTCAGGAGGTGGCAGATGGATCTTCTGGGACGGAGATGCTACCAGGCTAAAGGGAGATGAAGCGAGCCCCAAGACATCTCCTCTTCCCCGTCGCCTGAGCCTCGATGATCTCGAGAGGGATATGCAGGACTGCCTGCTTCCCGTCGCCTTGGGCATCGATCTGGACGGCCTCTATGGAAACGATGACAGAGGCCGAGCCGAGGATGTCGTGCCCCGAAGGCTTCGGTCTATGGAAAGGTTGCTGGAGAGAGTACCCCGCCCGGCCTTCATCTGCATAGCCCGCTCCCAAACCCCGAGATCTTACATCCCTGCCGGGGCTGTGGACATGGTGCAGGAGGCGGCATTGGGGCTAATTCGCGCTCTCTATGGGTGACTTAGATAGCATGTCTCTTGCGGGTGTGCAAAGGCCAAGACATCAAGGACTTCGTAGAGCAATTTCTTGATATCTCGATAGAAAAGTATATATCTCGGCAATTGACTATATGCTTTAAGGCGAAAGTCGATAAGCAGTTTCCTCCTACCTCCTTTACCCTTCTCGACTTTCCCCACCCTCCTAATTTCGGCTAGTATTACAGGATATTTATTCTCAATAGAACCTCGTGCCAGGAAAGATGAAAAATCGGATCGATATCCTTGAAATGATCCAGGCAAAAAGAGAAAAGAGATATGGGCTCAATTGGTGGAGGGGACTTCAGGTTCCGGTGGATTTCAGAGGCCCACGTGTTGTGCATTTAGATGTACTGTTGCACCAGATCCTCAGGCTCACTGACCATATTTCGCTCTTTGTGCAGTATCTTGGCAGCAGCATTCTCAAAGTCGCTTTGGTAGACTGTTGTCCTCTCCTCACGAATTGCATACATTCCTGCCTCGGTGGAGAGAGCTTTGAGGTCCGCGCCGCTTCCACCTTCTGCCATGTCGGATATAAGCTTCAGGTTGACTCCTGGATCAAGGTTCATCCCCGAGGTATGAATCCTCAAGATGGACTCGCGCGCTTCCTTGCTGGGCAGGGGAATTTCAATCACCCTATCGAATCGACCGGGACGCAGCAATGCAGGGTCCAGCATATCCAGGCGGTTGGTGGCAGCAATCAGCTTGACCTCGCCCCTGGCATCAAATCCGTCCATCTCAGCCAGGATCTGCATGAGCGTCCTCTGGACCTCGCGATCTCCGCTTGTGGCTCCATCCATCCTTCGGGCTCCGATTGCATCCAGCTCGTCTATGAAAATTATTGCAGGCGAGCGGCTCTTTGCCAGTTCGAATAGCTCTCGCACCAGTCGGGCTCCCTCACCGATGTACTTTTGCACGAACTCCGAGCCCACCACCCGCAAAAATGTGGCCTCAGTGCTCTGTGCCACAGCCTTGGCTAGAATGGTCTTGCCTGTTCCAGGCGGTCCGTGAAGCAGAACTCCCTTGGGCGGCTCTATTCCCACAGCCGTGAAAAGATCTGGACGCTTGAGAGGAAGCTCGACAATCTCTCTGATCTCCGAGATCTGATTGTCAAGGCCACCGATCTGATCGAAATGAACATCAGGAGCCTCCTCAATCTCCATGCCGAAGACAGCCGGATCACGTGGCGATGGCAGAACGCACATTACAGCAAATGACTGCTGGTTTAATCCAACCTGAGCTCCAATCTTGATCTCTTCCTCAATGAATTGGGATAGATTGACGACAAACCGGGGACCTGTGCTGCTCTTAACTATAACCCTATTCTCGTCCAGGACATCAGCTATTGTTCCGACGATCATTGGACCTACGCGCAGCCGCTCGAGCTCTGATCTGAGCTTTCGAGCCTCCCGCTCGAACTTGAGCTTCTGGTTCTCGATCAGCCGCTTTTCCCCTTCCACGCGGTCCTTCTGCTCTCGCAGCGCCAGGTTTCTCTCTTCGAGCTGGCGCATGCGGTCCAGGATGTAGCGCGAGAAATCCGCTCCGGCCTGTGACTCGTTCATGCCTTCTCCACTATCCATAATTACAAAGGTTATTAAACTCCGACCCCTATAAAGGTTTCCCGAAATGACCGAGAAGCAATGCGAGATCTGCGGCGCTGAGATCCAGGGAGCTCCACAGAAGATTGTGATCGACGGCTCAGCGCTTGAGGTATGCAAAGGCTGTGCGCGCTTCGGGAAGCCGGAAGACAAATGGTCTCCGGTTCCGAGGAAGATGGTTCCCGTAGAGAGGGCTTTTGCGGCAGCGAGGCCCAAACCTCGCGACCATTTCAAGGACTTAATGGAGTTGGCTCCCGATTTCGGGCGCAAGCTCAGGAAGGCCAGAGAGGGCCAGGGACTCTCTCTTGAGGATCTGGCAGCCAAGATAAAGGAGAAGGCAACGCTCCTGAGAAAGATTGAGCGAGAGGAGATCTCTCCTGAGGATGGAGTCCGAAAGAAGCTGGAGAGGGAGCTTAAGATCGTTCTCACTGACCAGGCAAATGATGCTCGCATCAAGTCCGGGGCCTCTGGCCGCGGTTTGACCCTGGGAGATATAGCCAGCATAAGGCGGAAGAACGAGAAATGATAGCAAGTGCAGCCCGCTATGTGATTGGTGGCGGGGTGATAGTCTATCCCACAGAGACCGTCTATGGCCTTGGTGCCAATGCCCTGGATGAACAGGCTGTGATGAGGGTCTTTCAGATCAAGAAGAGGCCTCTGGACAGACCCATATTTCTGGCGGTATCCAGTTTCGAAATGCTCGAAAAGGTGGCGGAAATCAGCCGGAAAGATATGATCCTTTTAGAGCAGATCCTGCCTGGACCTGTATCGGTTCTCATCCGCAAGAGGAGCATAGTCCCGGATATACTCACAGCAGGTTCGCCTCTCGTAGGAATCAGGTATCCGGACCACGAGACTGCTTTGAGGATCATAGACCTCGCCGGACCGATCACATCAACCAGCGCCAATCGCAGCGGCTCGCCTTCGCCTGCTAGCGCAATGGAGGTCTCCCCTGATATCAAGAGCCGGGTGGATGAAGTGGTCGATGGAGGAAGGTGCGCGTACGCTCAGCCCTCGACTCTGCTCGACGTTTCGAAGAGAGAGATCATAAGGCCCGGTGCTGGCCTTGATAGGGTACAAAAGGCGATAGCTTGAGGCTTAGAATCAGGGATTTCTTCGAGACAAAAGAGGGCTGGATATTCGCAGTATCAGATTACTGCCACCCGCGGGGCCTTCGATCTCTACTGCGCTATGTTCCAGACAAGATGGGGGAGAGAGAGGCAGGCGGAAAACGCTACCGCAAAATGGACTTCGACATTGCCTTCCAGTTTTTGCGAGAGCATCGTCCGGACTGGGTGGCTGACCTTCATGAGGTGCCGCCCGAAGATGTTGCCAGGGTCTTTTCGCCCTCAAAGTCTCTCAAGGTTGTGGCTGAGCGGGATATGAGGGTTAAAAGGATCGCAGAGACCCTGGCCGAATCGGGAATCGCATGGCAGCAGATGGGCATTACTGGCTCAATGCTCGTGGGGCTGCAGGGCCCAGGTTCTGATATCGATTTTGTGGTCTATGGGCCCGCCTGGTGGAAGGCCAGGGAAATCCTGGCAAGTGCAAAATCCAAAGGAAAGATTGGAGATCTCGATGAGTCCACCTGGAGGAAGATCTATTCAAAGAGAAAGCCTGAGACCGACTTTGAAGAATTCCTGGTTCACGAAAGGCGCAAAGGAAACCGAGGCATGATCGATGGCACCTACTTTGATCTGCTCTTCACACGTGACTGGGATCAGATAGAGATGCAGCCGGCAGGAAGACCGGCGGGCTCCGGAATAATCGAGGCAAAGGTAGAGAACGCCGACTTTGCCTTCGACAGCCCTGCCATATATCGCCTGGACCATCCGGAGGTAAAAGAGATATTCTGCTACTCCCATACATATGCAGGCCAGGCCCTTGTGGGTGAGAGAATAGAGGCCAAAGGAGTGCTTGAAGAGACTGAAAGGGGCCTTCGCCTGGTGGTTGGAACCACGCGTGAGGCTCGGGGTGAATGGATCAGATCTCTCACTTTACTGGAAAAATAATTATAATTGCGAGGTTCTTTGCATGCTACAGGTTCGTCCGTTTGATATCGAGATAGGTCAGCACAAGGTAATGCTCAATGTCGTTGATGCGAGAGAGAGAGGCTTAAATGCCGGAGACAGGGTGAGGGTTAGGACCAAGGGAGCCTCAACCACAGCCATCCTGGACACCACTCTGGAGATGGTAAAAGCCGGAGAGATAGGCATCTTCACCGAGGCCCTGAGAGATCTGAAGGGGCCATCAACAGTGGATATCCTTCCGGCTCCCAAGCCCGCCTCACTCTGCTACATCAAGAGCTTGATGGACAATCAGAAGTTGTCTGAGGAGCAGATCAGATCAATCGTCCAGGATATCGTCGATAACAACCTGAGCGATATTGAGCTTGCCGCTTACGTCACAGCCTCTTATATCCACAATATGGACAGCCAGGAGGTCGAGTGGCTCACCAAGGCCATGATCGAGACGGGCGAGAGAATTCATTTCGATACCCATCCCGTCATGGACAAGCACAGCATCGGAGGAGTCCCAGGAAATAAGGTCTCTTTGCTGGTCGTCCCAATTGTCGCTGCCGCTGGGCTGCTCATACCAAAGACAAGCTCCCGGGCCATCACAGGTGCCGGCGGAACTGCGGACCTCATGGAGATCCTGGCCCCGGTGGAGTTTTCTGCAGATGAGATCAAGGAGCTGACAGAAAAGGTCGGAGGAGTCATAGTCTGGGGGGGAGCCACAAATATAGCTCCTGCCGACGACAAGCTGATCAAGGCTGAGTATGCCCTATCCATCGACCCCTACAGCCAGATGCTGGCCTCGATCATGGCCAAGAAGGGCGCAGTTGGTGCGGACGCAGTTGTGGTGGATATGCCTGTCGGACCGGGAACAAAGCTTGCAGCGCCTGAGGATGGTCGGAGACTAGCCAAGGATCTGATAGACCTTGGCGAGCGTCTGGGAATCCGGGTGGAGTGCGCCATGACCTTCGGCGGATCGCCTGTGGGCCGGACCATAGGCCCGGCATTGGAGGTTCAAGAGGCTCTCACAGTACTGGAGAACAAGGGCGGTCCGAACAGCCTCAAGGAGAAGAGCCTATCTTTAGCCGGAATCCTGCTTGAGATGGGAGGCATCGCAGGTCGGGGAGACGGATACAAGGCTGCAGAGGATATCCTCACCAGCGGAAAGGCCCTCCAGAAGCTTAAAGAGATTATCGAGGTCCAGGGTGGCAACCCCCAGATCAAGAGCGAGGATATCGTAACCGGCGAGAACTGCGAGGACATACTGGCTCCGGCAAGTGGCTACGTCGTCGCCTTCTTCAATAAACGTCTCATTGAGCTGGCACGGATAGCCGGAGCCCCATCTGACAAGAAGGCGGGCGTTACAATTCATAAGAAGATGGGTGAGAGGGTGAAGAAGGGCGAGCCGCTCATCTCCATCTGCTCAAGCTCAGACTGGGAGCTTGAGAGCGCAGTCAAGGACGCCAAGAGACAGATGCCGATAGTCGTAGAGGGAATGCTCCTTGAGAGGTACCCGAGGATGACCGAGCTGTAGAGGCGGAAAATGACTTCAGTTGCCATCACATATCACGAAGACTTTGGAAAGAAGGGCTTTAGCGTCCTCAAGGAGCGCATCATGCCGTCATTCGAAAAGCTGATGCAGTCCGGGCTGGTGGACGGAAAGGAGGTCTCTGTCTTCAAGGCAAGGCCGGCTCCACTCGATCTTGTGGAGAGCTGCCATACACCGGCTCATATGATGAATATGAAAAACGATCCCTACAGGGATGTGGCCATTCTCTCAGCCGGGAGCGTGATGATGGCGGCTGAGATGGTAGCAGAAGGAAAGGTCGAGAGGGCTTTCGCCTATACAGGCACAGCAGGGCATCATGCATCGAGGGGCAGCTGCTGGGGTTTTTGCTACTTCAATGACGTGGCCATAACAATTTTGCGGCTTCGGCAGATGGGCCTCCAGCGGTTCCTGATAGTCGATGTCGATCCTCATTTCGGCGACGGGACTCGCGACTTCTTCAAAGACGATGTCGACGTCTTCCACATAAATATGCACAGCGGATCAGAGGAGGTCCATGACCCGGCAAAACACAACTACGATATAGGAATCTCGTTCGGAGCCGAAAACGAGCGGTTCTTATCTGCGCTCAAGGGCACCCTTGACCTGGCTGCAGATTTCGATTTCCAGATGGCTTTCGTCATCTTCGGGCACGACTCCCACCAGGATGACTATGGAGGATTTGATCTCACATGTGCTGCCTACCCCAAGATGGCGCGGATGATATTGGATGTAGTCGGAAAGAGGGGTCTTGTATTTGTGCTAAGCGGAGGCTCCTGCATTCATGTGGCAGAGCAGGTTATACCGGACTTGATCGAAGTCCTCTCAGGCAGGTGTCGATCTTGAGGATGGCCTCCAACTGCTATCCATGCATACTGGACAGGGCCAAGTTCGAGTGCGATCTCGTCTTTTCAAAAGAAGCGGAGAAGAGGGCGGCAGTTGAAGAGCTGCTGGATTATATGGCCGCTCATAAGGGCGGTGTCTCGGCATTGGTTGGCACAGAGAGGGAGCGCATCATAAAGAGGCGCAGCAATAATCCAGATCCATATCGGGGATTCAAAGATGAAAGCAACCTGGTGGCTCAGGGCCTTATCCCCCTGGCAGAGGAGTTCTATAAAAATTCAGCAAATAAAATTGAAGCCCTGATCCGCATAGCGGCCGCAGCCAACTCCATGGAGTTCGGGGTCAAAGGCCACGACTTCGACAATAGAACCTTTTCCGGTGTTTTTAGAGAGACCCTGAATGAGAAGCTTTATGGAGATCCAGAGGAGATCAGAAGGCGACTGGATAGCTTTGCCAACATCTTTTATCTTACCGACAACAATGGAGAGGTGATCTTCGATCTCTTCATAATCGCCAGACTAAAGGAGATGGGCAAGAGGGTAGTTGTGGGATCGAAGTCGGAGCCGGTGCTCAATGATGTCACAGTCTCGGAGCTGAAGGCCATGAGCGAGGTCGATGTGATCCCCACGGGGGATGTGGTCGGGACTGCTTTGGAGTTCCTTGCGGATGAGGCCCGATCTCTACTCTTCGATCCCTGCTGGCTGATTCTATCCAAAGGTATGGGCAACTACGAGACCATCTCTGAATATGAGGAAAGGCTATCTGGCCGACTGATCTATATCATGAGGGCCAAATGCGAGCCCGTGGCAGCAGCATTGGGCGTTCCCAGAGGAACCCTGGTGGCCAGGCCTATTTAGTCCGAGGCACCAGGTTATTCCTGAGTTTTTCTTGGTTTATCAGTAATTCATTATCTGTAATTCATATCGATGTCTGCTGCTGCCTGCTCTTCCTGCTGCTCTGCAGCCGGCTCCAGGATAGAGAGGTCTAGATTCAGACTGAGGAGATCATTGATTGCCACAAGCAGGTTGATTGCAGCGGATAGGTCCACGCTCTCCGAGCCGGATGTGGCTCCAAGCAGGCAGATTCCTCGCAGGCCGTAAATGGGAGCAAGGCCCGCCAGGAGGCCATTTAATCCGCCTACTGCGCCGCTCTTGAGCACGGGGATATTACACCTTTCCAGGACTGCGGCACATTTCGGGTCCGTGGCTGCGCCCAGCACCTTCTCAGTGCTCTCGCCTACGTAGGCAGCGAGTGTGATCACATCTGTGATGCCCTTCTCCTTTAGAGATTGCAGGATCTCCCCTGCCAGGGCATACATTCCAAGCACTTCCGGGGGCTGGGCATCGCCCGAGAGGATAAGCAGCTTCTCACGCTCTCGGGGGCGCATGAGCTCGCCGTGCATGAGATTTGCGAGACCCTCCGAGACCATGACCTGGGGCGGGAATCCGGGCGAAAAAAAGGATTCTATGGTGCTGCATTGGAGAGAGGTGGCGATGAATTCCGCCGCCACCTTTCCCACGCTGCCAATTCCTGGCAGGCCGCAGATGCATATGAAACCGGACTCAAACATCAAGATCAGGTTGGCGTGCTGCTATAACCTTCTTTCGCCAAATCCAATTCTATTTTGCCGAAATGTCCGAAGCAAGGTCCTCTGGGCTTGTTTTACCCTCTCACTCGCCAATCGCCTCGATCATCCAGTTGTATCCAATGGTCTCATTGGTATCCTCGTCGACGAACTCCGCTGGGATAATAACACCATTGTCGTAATAGAAGGAGTTGCCCGAGGTGGCTGCTTCAACTTTGCCAATAGGTGCTGCTCCGCGATCGTAGAAGACCACATAGAAGTCTCCTGAGAGCTTCATCTCAGGTATCTCGATCTCGCCGGTGGCTGGCTCTTGCGAGAGGAAATAGTTATTCTGAGCATCGGCGAACTTGTAGAGAAGTTTGAGGTCTTTGTCCCTTATCTCGAGCAATATATTCCTGTCTGCCGGAAATGTCTGTGCCGTCTCATTAAATCCGCTCCAGGCTACGATTTGCACCTTTTGCAGCTTAAAGCCGCTGGAGGGAGCTGTGAACTTTACAGCCTCTCCGATGTTCAAAGAGCCGAATTCCGTTGAAGAGTACAGTGTGAAATTCGTCTCAGAGAAATTGATTTCGCTGTTTCCAGTTAAGGTCTTAAGTTTGGCTTCTGACGACTCTGCAGCGCTGCCGCTGATGGCCAGCGCAGCAAGACAAATGCAAGCAATCAACATCAAGCTCTTGTTCAAATGATCACCCATTGTCTGGCGTATGATCATAATACATATAAAGATTCTGATGAAAGGACAATAATATAAAGATTCTGATGAAAGGACAATAATAAAAAAAGAGATTAAACAGAAACCAGCATCATCAAGAGTCTGACCTCACTGAATTACCACTCAAGGACTCTTTTACGGCCATGAATGTGAAAGATTAAAAAGAGGAGACGAAGGCCCATCAGGTGCCCGGGGCATTACAGCCCGATTCTTCTCCCTATGCCCATGAGCAGATTTGCCGCTTCTAATTCCCTACAGCTCTGATGATCCAGTTCACGCTTGTGGCCTCAGCTCCTTCGATTCTATATTCTGCAGGAATAAGCTCGCTGTTCCAATTCCTGTAAAAGTATGAGTTTCCTGTTCCGTTCTCAATTTCCATGCCAATCATCATGGCGCTTCTATCATAGAATATGATATAAAACTCGTCAGTCACAGGAAGAGCAGGGATATCTATTGCTCTAATGGCCGGTGCTCCGAACGTAAAGTATGCGTTCTGCGTATCTGCGAGCCTGTATAGGAGGTCGAGTTGATCATCTCTTATCTCAATTAAGAAATTACTGGGATAGGAAGGTGCAGTTTTGCTCGTCTCGTTATAACCGTTCCATCCGAGCACCCATATCTGCTTCAGCTTCCAGTCGCTCTTTGGTGTTGTGAACTTCACTGCTTCACCGATATCAAATGTCTCGATGCCCCAATCCTTTCCTGAGGTATACAGCTCGTAATTCATATCGGATAGATTGGTCCCGCTATCCTGCCTCAGGACTGTCATATTCTTCTCTGCGTTATCAGTGCTCTGGGCAATACCAGAGTTCATTGTAGCCAAGAAGCATAAGGCGAAAATCAATAAAATCATCTTTTTCAAGTCCGTCACCTTGGATTGCTCAATTCGATTTGATCTTTAAATAGGTGATGGCAGAATATAGGTAGCAGTTCCGGGCTCTTTCAATGGAGCTCTGCCGGATTTCGGCATCCGTTCTCAGACTCTGGATTTAAGCTGCTCTAGCTTTCTTTGCTTGCAGTCCAGCAGCCCGTTTGGCCATCGGTTGTGGACATCGTTCCGCTCATATAAAGCCCGAAGATCTGGCCTCTGTATAGAGCATTGGGATCTTCGTCATGCTCCCAGCGTATCCCTTGACCATCCCTCGTCCATTCGCCATTTGCATAATCTTCGTTGTCGCCGAACGTGCCGTCTGAGTTGAAGATGACCACATCCTCTCCAGGCGATCCATCGCATCCCCAGTCAAATGATAGAGCCCATCTGCCGATAAGTCCTGAGCTGACCGATCCGGTTGTTGTGTCAGTTGAGCCGTAAGCTATATCGGGAGCCGTATCTGAGTATGGGAGCTGCGTGAATCCTGCATCGAAGGTGATCTGGGGTGAGCATACGCTCCAGCTTCCGTTTCCGCTGTATGTCCAAACATAAGCTTTGTGCCCATAGCCGCAGTGTATCGGGACCTTCACGAATTCATTGTTGGCCGTGGTCTTTGAGGAGTACCAGGTGTTATTCCATGTGTCAAAGACATAGAGATCAAAGTCGGCTCCGCTAGAACCATATAGGCTATATTCTGCATATGGATCCGAATTCGGGCAGGGATGATTGATATCCGCGAGGTAAAGCGAATGATAGTCTCCCCAATAGTCGCTGGCACAGTTCGCTGACGCATTTTGCAGCCCCACAATTCCTAGCAGAATTATTAACAGGGCAAAGGCGGTGAGAGCTTTCATAACATTCCTCCATGATAGATGCTAGTTATTACATATCTAAAGGATTATATAGGTTATGTACGATTCTTGAGCCCTCTTTCAGCAGGGGAGATAAGGATCCTGGCAGGACCGGCTGGATAATACAAAATGAATATTTGAGCTGAATCAAATTGAATATCTGAGCTGAATCATTTGAGATGCACCTGTTCAGATATTTGAGTCTCAGACCAGTTTTTGAGATCTACATCGGGGGCCATCTTCTTCTCCTTAATCCTCTCATTGATCACCCGATCCGACCTCTCCAGAGCCTCATGAGTCTTACCGTAGTGCAGAGCAGCATCCCTCATGATCTGCTTGAAGCCCTCCAGATCTCCAGCGTCCGCCATCTCGCATAGCCTCATGCACTCAACCACAAATGTCTGCCGTACGGCGGAAGCTCGCGGGTTCTTCTGGATTGAGGCATAAAGCTCGGGATTCTGGCCAAGTATCCTGCCAACGAAGTCTATCATGATCTCATAGACGGGAGACATGAACCTTCGCGACTTTTGGACATCGAATTCCAGAGCTTTTATAGCTGCACCTATCCCGATATAGGCGAAGTGGGTCAGGGCCTGAACCACAGCCATTATCTCGTCATGCTCCTCAGCCCCCAGGATCTCAACACGGGCTCCGTCGGCCTGGAATAGCGAGCTGATCACAGAGAGCCACCGGCCTGTCTTCTCCCCGGCAGGTGTTAGGATGATTGTCTGGCCGCATAAAGCGGGCATCGTGGGCCCAAACATGGGATGAGTCCCCAAGACCTCCACACCTTTTGGGGCATATCTCTTCATTGCCCTGACCGGCTCGGACTTGACTGATGTCACATCCATTATCAGGCTGCCAGGATGCATGCGAGGCGCAACCTGGCTTATGATCTCCACAGTCTTCTCAATTGTAACGCTCACAAGGACTATGTCGCTCTTCTCGACCTCGGCCATCATGTCATGGGCAAAGCGCACGCCAAGCCTCTCCGCCACCTCCACCTTGCCGCTCGGACCCCAGACTGCCACCTCATAGCCCTTCTCCTTGAAGTAGCGGGCAAACCAGGAGCCCGTCTCTCCAGTGCCTCCCAATATCAGTATGCTGGCCATTTTCTTCTCCTGCCTCATAAGTCGCCTAAAAGCTCGTTTTGCTCCTTCTGGCCTTATCGATAAATCATCTCAGAGCTAATCACTTTCGCCCTTGCTCTCGAACCTCAATTTTAGCCCGAGCCGCCAGAGCCTCTCGAACAGCTTTCTCCATGATCTTCACCGGCGCTTTTCTGCCAGTCCATATCTCAAGAGCCTTTGCACCCTGATGAACGAGCATCATAACGCCGTCCAGAGCTGCTGCACCCGCTGCCCTGGCATCCAGGAGAAGCTCCGTCTCACGATTGTAGACTATATCAAAGACAGTCTGACCGCCATGCAATATACCAGGATCTAGAAGCCTGGGGTCTCCTTCCTTCATGCCTACGCAGGTGCAGTTGATAATTATGTCCGATCGGCCAGCAAGCCTTCCAAGGTCGCAAAGGCCATATCCAATACCTCCAACCTGTGCAGCAAGCTCCTGGGCCTTCTTTATGCTCCGGTTCGCTATATTGATCCGAGCTGCCTCTTGGCTCATAACATAGGCAATGGCCCGCGCCGCTCCGCCTGCCCCGATTACAAGAACATCTCTTCCTTGGATGCGAACACCTGCCTCCTGAAGAGCAAGGCTCGCGCCCCAGCCGTCCGTGTTGTAGCCTGTGATCTCCTGATCTAGGAAGGATACTGTGTTCACCGCTCCTATTGCCCTTGCCAGAGGATCCGGCCTGATAAGTCCTATTTGCAGAGCCTTCTCCTTGAGGGGAATTGTCAGGTTCAGGCCGGCGAATCCCATGGCCTTCGCACCCAGGATTGCGTCCTTCAGCCGATCTTGGCTGACTTTGAATGCATGGTAGCATGCATCCTCTCCCATAGACCGGAGTGCCGAATTGTGCATGGCAGGCGAGAGGCTGTGCTCTATTGGATCTCCAAAGATCCCAAAGATCTTCATGAGAGAACAACTGCCCTTTTCCTCTAAATAATTTGCAGGGCGAACCAGAGCATCCCGCCGACCAGAGCACCGAATGTCGTGGCCGCAAGGTTCACTCCGTTGTTGCTCAGAAATCCTCGGCTCTGCAGTGTAGCTCCGAGAAGGCTGTCGAAGTTTGTCCCCAGAAATCCGCCAACGGCTGCAACTATAACGGCAGAGACGCCGGCCATCCCCATTCCGGTGGCTAGGAGCCCTATGAGAAGAGATCCTGCCAGAGATGCAGCTTCGCCAAGGGGCGTCACTCCTCCGTCGACTCCCGGCTCGGTCTCCTTAAGAGTGGTTATCATTCGCGGCTTGGATCTGCTAGTCTCGCCGATCTCGCTTGCCAGTGTATCCCCATTGGCAGTCGCAACGGACGCTATGAAAGCATACATGAAGATGTCGTGGCCGTAGACCCCATAAAGAATGGCCAGGGCCAAAGGTGCCAGGCTGTTGCTGTAGACGTTTTTATAGCCGCGCCTGCCTCCGTGCGACTCGGCTATTCCAAGCTTGTGCTTGTAGGAGTAGCCATAGCGCGTAAATCCACCACCAAGAAGATAAAAAGCCAGGAGCAGCATGAACCAGGATAGGCCGGCAAAGAGAATCACCAGCAAACAGACTATGGTCTCGCTGAGGACCGCATCAGAGTCCGCGGCTTTTGCCCAGTAAGCCCCGATTCCCAGGACCAGGGCGAAGATGCAGATCAGAAGTATGCGCTGAAGCTCGGGAAGGGGATAGTCGAAGGAGAAGAGCCACATGACCATTGCTGTCCCGAAGGGCACAGTGAAGTCCTTCTCTTTTGAGGCATGATGCAAGAATGCCCCGGACAGCCCCCCCAGTATCACCAGAAAGAGTATCCTCTCGGATGATAGGCTCCCCCCTGAGATCAGGCTCGCGACCGGATAGCCCAGGCCGATGTTTATCAGCAGATACATTATGCTTCCTGCGAGTGAGTCGAACTTTCTGAAGGCCAGAGGAGAGAAAGTGGCAGAGACAAATGATATTGCTATCACATAGAGCGGCAGATTGGTATCGGTCAGTGAGAGCAGCGGCCTCATTATGATAAGCATTGCAAGAGACGCAGATAGCAGACGCGATCCTCTGTCGAGAAGGAATACAGCAGCCAGGGGAACCACTGTGTAGGCTCCTAAAGATGGTAGAAGCAGAACCATCAATCCGATAACCAGTCTCGCGACGTCATCCCGGTCCATGTGCAGGGAAAAAAGGTTTAATTACAAAAATACTTTGCCTAATTGAAAGAAAGTTCATCGATCCGATTATGATATACCGCTTATACGAGCACCTCTTGCAGTCCAGGATCAAGAGATTCCCTCTTCCCGGATGCGTGGCTGTTGTCCTTTCCAGCGGAGACCTTTGCGGCGAAGGAATAAAGCGGCTGGGGCAGCTTCTGGAGTGGAGCCGATTCATCGGCCTCTCATCGCTCATCATTTATGTGAACGAGGATGATCCTGGCCTCTGCCGGCGGCTTGCCGAAATTTTTGCATCTTATCCCGCCAGGATCAATCTGCATACAGCTGAAGGGATCGTCAGGACCGGCCTGTCCGGAAGTCTCAATCTCGATATATCCCTTGGATATGGAGGCAAACGCGAGGTTGCAGAGGCGTTCAGGTATATTCTAAGAGAGGTCGAGAGCGGAAGACTAGAGAGCGATCAGATCGATGAGAAGACTATTGAATCGCATCTTCGCTTTTCAGACAAGCCTGATGTTGTGATCAGGGCTGGCGGAAAGAGGCTCAGCGACTTTATGATCTGGCAGGCTGCTTACTCTGAACTCTACTTTACAGATGTCAACTGGCAGAAGATGAGAAAGATAGATTTCTTGCGGGCCATAAGAGACTGCCAGAGAAGAGAGAGGCGCTTTGGACGCTAGGGCGCTGACCTCTCCTGCCGGGCAATTTCCTTTGATGAGACGATGCTCAGATACTCGGATGGTATCATCTCGGATACGACTATATCGTCATTCACAGTCATCATCCGGACTCCAGATCTCTGAGCAGCAGCAGCATCTACCTTGATCACCTTCGGATTGCCAGTTCGAAATGTTGCCACATGCCGGGCTTTCTCGGCAGTGCTTGAGAGGTGGACATACCTCTGCGATGCCGGCTTTATGCCAATCTCCAGTATCCTGTCAGCCTCCTCCTCGCTGGCGCCGTAATAGAGCAGAGGGCGCTCATTCTCAGGATTATCCATCTCGATATCCACTGAGTGGCCATACCTGGCCCGGACCCTGTCATTGCAGATCTCATACCTCTGCTTGGAGTCCGTCTGGATCAATGCTACGATCAGCTCTTTGCCAGCCCAGGGGTGCCTGCTTGCCACCACAGACCCGAGCTTTGTGAGATCGACCCAGCCCCGAGAGTCCATCTCCAGGCCCAAATCGCCGGGAAAATGTCTCAAGCCGCCTGCTATAAGCCGCCCGAGCTTCTCAGTCTTCGCCTCGTCTAGAAGAAGCTGACCGGCAGAGCCGCACTCGCAATGCTCTCCCCTGAAAAAACCGTGCTGAGGGCAACGCTTGATCATCAGTAGAACTCCTCTTGATCTAAGGGGTGGTTTCTTCGAATAGATATATCTGACCGCTGAAGGCTGACATGAGCTTTTGAGACATGAAAGGAGCAAAGTCTCAAATATGTTCGCCCTTAAATGGCTTCATCATGCCCGATTCCAAGGATGCCGCCAGAAGGATATGCGAGATGCTGGATATGAGCGAACAGGAATTGCAGGCCGAGCTTGAGAGGTATTTCCTTTATTCAGATGAGCATCATGAGAGAATCTCCAGTGTCCTGGAGGAGATGATGCTGGAAGTGGATTGTCTCATATCCCGCATGGACGAGATAGATGATGAGCGGACCGTGGCTCGGTACGGAGAGCCCTGAAAACAAGGTGAGCTTTTGTGGACAGTCTGCCTGATATTCAAGCTTGTGAGCCCGATTATCCATTCAATTTGACCAGAGTGGGTGTGACTGGTGTTAAGAAGCTGGTGAAGGTCGAGCGGGGCAACGACGAGCGGCCCGTGGTTCTCATATCAAATTTCGAGGTATTCGTCGACCTTCCATCCGACCGGAAGGGAGCCAACCTCTCCCGCAACTTCGAGGTTATCGATGATGTCCTTGAGGAGGCCATAAACCGGCCTGTCTATGAGATCGAGGAGCTTTGCGGCGAGATAGCCAGGAGGCTTCTCTCTAAGCATGAGTACGCCTCCCGCGCGGAGGTGAAGATGAAGAGCGAGTACATAGTGCGAAGACAGACGCCCGCCACCCGGGTCAATTGCCAGGAGGTTGTGGACATCTTTGCTGAGGCGGTTGCCAGGGCCGGGCCCGCCGGGTATGTCAGAAAGATTGTAGGTGCCGAGGTGCTGGGCATGACCGCATGTCCCTGTGCCCAGGAGATCATGAAGGAGCAGGTCCGCCAGGAGCTTGCGAAGGCCGGGATCTCGGAAAAGGAGTCCTGGGATCTTGCAGAGCGGCTTCCCATAGCAACTCACAACCAACGTGGCAGGGGAAGTATATCCATCGAGGTTCGAGACCGCAGATGCGTCTCAATCGACAGGATCATCAAGATCATAGAGGAGTCGATGAGTTCCCGGGTATTTGGGCTTCTCAAGCGTCCTGACGAGGCTATAGTCGTGAAGAGGGCCCACAGCAACCCGAAGTTCGTCGAGGATTGCGTTCGAACAATGGCCCAGAAGCTTGTCGAGACCTTCTCGGACCTTCCCGATGATGCTTCTGTCACACTAAAGCAGATAAATGAGGAGAGCATTCATCAGCACAATGCATTTGCAGAGAGGACCGCAAAGATGGGGGAGCTGAGGGCGGAGCTGGCCTGCGCTAGGGCAAATGATTGAAAGGAGAGAACTAAAGGAATGATTGAGATTGAAAAGATAGCAGGGCCTCTTAGAGAGCTTCTAGGAGATCGGGAGATCATAGCCAGGTGCGAGCTGCTCCTCAGAGTCTACCAGACCGTCAGATCTGCTGATCTGAGCGAAGAAGAGCGAGTGGATTTGGCTGCACAGGTCGGGAATAGAATCGCGCCTGGCGTCTTCGGGGGCATCTTGAGCAAAGAGCCGATCCTCTTCAATCTGCCTGCGCTGGACACCTACACCCAGATGAATGGGAGGATCTTTCATTTCCTGCATACCAAGAAATATAGCCGCCAGGATTTCTCGAATGCCTCCAGCAGGTTTCTGCGCTTGATTCCCGAGCTTCGAGCCATTCTCCTTGAATGCATGACAGACCGCTTGGAGGAGTTCATGAAGGACGCCGGTTATGCTATCACGGCGAAGGGCGAGAGAAGTGTTTCATTTTCCGCAGAGGAGCGCAAAGCAGAGGTCTTTGTGGTCCCAAGCGTAAGATCTCTGAGGATCGACGACTACCAGAATGTTGATGGCGTCGAATGCATCATCCTTGTTCCAAGCAGCGAGAGCCTGGAGCCCTTTGTCCAGTTCTTCCAGGAGAGCGGCAAAATAGCAGAGGAGAGAGGCCTTCAGATATGGATAATGAATCTTGAGAAGGGAACGATAGATCCCTTTGTGGGCTATACAACTGACCTTGATATCTACAATCAGTTTGACAATCCGCGCCTGGCAGAGATGGTGAGAAATAACTGGAGCCGGGGTGGCTTAGAGTAGCAGAGCCTGAATGGGGGCGACCTCCCGTCCTGAAAGCCTTCGTCTTTAACCGCATTCGTCATGGGATGTCTTCGTCTTGGACAGTCCACCTTTGTCTCGCTTTTTTTGCAATCATCGAATCCTGTTGAATCGCATCTGGCAAATTCATATTATTAATATGATCTGATCTGGCTTTTTGCTTTCGGAAGATCGAGCCTAAGAGTTAAATAGATAAAGAGCCATAGAAAGCAGAGAAAGACAGTAGCTCGGCAGACCCGGAAACGGGGTGGGGTGTATGAAGCTTTATCTTATATTATCGGTTGCCCTTTTAATAGCGGTCAATGCCGCCTCTGCTTCGGTTGGCGGCGTGGGATTGTCGGATACTACTTCTTCGCTGCAGCAGGGCCTGGCAGCCAGCAATTCGGGACGCAAGCATGGGACGTCCAGCCATTGTTTGCAGGGACCCCGGCCCAGGTTCAATCAGGCTTAGGCAGCTCTCCTTCTGAAGGAGACGCATCACTTTACCCGGCACCTCAGATCGGAGGACCGGTTGAAGAGCAACTGACTGCAAACGATCTCGGGCTCAGCCTGCCCCAGATGGATGGCTTTTCTCCCAGCGGAGATCTCGGCTTCGTCTCAGTCTCATCTCCAGGCAGTGGGACTGGCGCGGCACCTGCCGGTGCTCAGTCTTCCATCCGGTTCAATGATCGATCGACAGAAGTTCAGCAGGTTCAGCCTTTGGCACAGCTTCCGGCGCAGACATCCGTCCAGACGACAGCAACAGCTTACAATGCCTGGCATTATCCTGCATCTATGACATCAGCCAACAGGTTTTATGTCCAGACATCATCAGGGCTTCGGGCCATTGGAGGATGCGGCCTTGGAGGATACCTTCCCATCTGGGCCGACATAAAGGCAAGTGGAAATTTCTTTGTCTATGAATGGTATCCCGGCAGGTCAAGCC